>JBQGFI010000343.1:0-6992 GCA_052040065.1 Marmoricola sp. | reverse complement strand
GACCGGCACGCCGAGGAGCTCCGCGACGTTGGCCGTGGTGAGCCCGACCTCCTGGTCGGCCCGGTTGAGGACCAGGTGGCGGTGGTCGCGCACGAGGTGCAGCAGGTCGAGGGTCTCGATGGCGACCTTGACGTTCTTGATCGTGGGCACGTCGAGCGTGGCGACGACGACGACCTCGTCGGTCTCGTCGAAGGCGCCGAGCACCTGGTCGTCGAAGCCGGGCGGCGTGTCGACGACGACGTGGTCGAAGTGCTCGCGCAGCTGGCCGAGCACGCGGCGTACGAGCGTCGCGGTGATGCGCTCGCGTCCCTCCGGGTTGGTGGGGGCGGCGAGCACGCACAGACCGGTGCGGTGCTCGGTGGTGATGCTCTGCAGCATCGACCAGTCGAGCTGGTCCTCGAAGCCGGCGGCGTCGGCGAGTGTGTGGCTCGGGATGAGCTGCAGCGTGATGGCGACGTCGCCGAAGGCGAGGTCGAGGTCGACGATGCACACCCGCGAGCCGAGGGAGGTCAGGGCCAGCGCGATGTTGACGCTCATGGTCGTCTTGCCGACCCCGCCCTTGGGGGAGAAGACCGTGATGACGTGACCGGCCTGGCGACCCTCGGTGCCGGGCCCCTGGATCGTCTCCCAGGTCAGCCGGGCGCGCCCGACCGCGGCGGCGAGCGCCTGGGTGTCGTCGTACGCCACGACGGCACCGACGCCGGCGTCGAGCGCCGGGGCGTAGATGTCGGAGGTGATGGTCTCGCGCACCAGCACCACCGCGGTGGCGGGGTACTGCAGCTTGACGTGCTCGGCCGTGACCAGGGCGACCTGCAGGTCGACACCCGGGCCGATCACGACCGCGAAGTGCGCGCGGCGCTGGAGCAGGGTGTCGAGCTCCTCGGGCCGGGCGAGCACCTCGGCCTGGGGCCCGAGCGTGGGCACCAGCGTCCGGGCCAGCGAAGCGTCGGCTTCGAGCAGGAGCGGCATCGTCGTCCTCGAGTCGTGGGTGGTGGGCGGGGTCAGTTGAAGAGGTTGGTCATGTTGACCTCGGACCCCAGCGCGACCTCGGAGTCGTCGTTGAGGAGCGCGAGCGACAAGGTGCCGTTGAGGTTGCCGAAGGTGATCTTCTCGGCCTCCTTCTGCGAGACGGCCAGGGTGAGGAGCGCCTGCGACAGGGTGTCGGTCTCCGCCGGCGCGGCCTCGGGGTCGACGGCGGCCTGCGCGCTGGCCATCGAGCTGGTCGAGCCCAGGCCGATCACCTCGACGTTGCGCAGCAGCAGGCGCGTCCACGGGACGCCGTCGTCGCTGCTGCCGCTCATCAGGATGGCGACCTTGTCGCCCGGGTCGAGGAATCCTGCGACGCGCGCCGGGTCGTCCATGTTGATGGAGATCGCGAGCTTGCCGTCGGGCAGCGGCAGCTCGGCCTGGGAGCCGACCTCGCCGAACTTGGTCTCGACCACCTGCTCGCCGGCGTAGAGCGCGGTCAGGGCGACCTTGTCCTCCAGGCCGTCCAGGGTGCTCAGCGACCCCGCCAGCCGGTCCTGGCTGGCGATGGTGCCGGTGACGAACTTGCCGGCCGCCTGGGCCTGGGCGACGGTCTCGCCGGCCTCGATGGGCTTGGCGACGCGCAGCACCTGCACCGCGTCGTACCGCGCGTCGGCCCGGGCGTCGGCGCCGCGGACGTAGACGAAGACGAGCAAGGTGCCCAGGGCCGCCACGAACGCGGCGACGAAGAGGAGAGCTTTCCTGCGATCCATGCGACTCAGCCGACCCTGTCTCGTGCAGCGGGGTCGGTGGTGCCGGGCCCCGTCCGTGGGAATGTGCCGCGCCGTGGGTGACGCGTTCAGGGACAGCGTGGCGCCCACTAGTCCGATTTGTCCGCGAAATGGCCGGGTCGGTGGCCCGCATGTAGACCAGTTCCTGGACCACCCTCGAGAAGGTGGCCGGCGATCAGGTCCCGTAGAGCGCGTCGACGTCGTCGCGGTGCTCGCGCAGCACCACCTGGCGGCGCAGCTTCAGGCTCGGGGTGAGCTGGCCGCCCTCCTCGGTCCAGGACGACGCGAGCACCTCGAAGGCGCGGACCGCCTCGGCCCGGGAGACCGCGGCGTTGGCGTCGTCGACGCCCGCCTGGATCTCCGCGCGGAGGTCGGGGTCGCGGCAGAGCTCCGACGCTCGGTGGGACTTGCCGTGCTGCTCGGCCCACCCCGGCAGCGTCTCGGGGTCGAGGGTGACCAGGGCGGCGACGAAGGGCCGGCCGTCGCCGACCACGAGGGCCTGGTCGACCAGGGGGTGGGCCCGCAGCCGGTCCTCCAGGACGGCGGGCGCGACGTTCTTGCCGCCGGCCGTCACCAGGATCTCCTTCTTGCGGCCGGTGATCCGCACGAAGCCCTCGTCGTCGATCTCGCCCACGTCGCCGGTGCGCAGCCAGCCGTGCTCGTCGAGGACCGCGGCGGTGGCCTCGTCGTCACCCCAGTAGCCCCGGAAGACCTGCGGCCCGCGTGCGAGCAGCTCGCCGTCGTCGGCCACCCGGACGGCGGTGCCGGGCAGGGGGCGTCCGACCGTGCCCAGCTTGAGGGCGTCCGGGTCGTTGACCGTCACGGCGGCGGTGGTCTCGGTGAGGCCGTAGCCCTCGAGGACGGTGAGCCCGATCCCGCGGTAGAAGTGGCCGAGCCGGTCGCCGAGCGGAGCCCCGCCCGAGACGGCGTAGCGGCAGCGACCGCCCAGCGTGCGGCGGAGTCGCGCGTAGACCAGCCGGTCGTAGAGCTGGTGGCGCAGCCGCAGCCGGACCGGCACGCGTCCGGCGTCGAGGGCGCGCGACCACGCGATGGCGGTGTCGGCGGCCCGGGTGAAGGTGGCACCGCGTCCGTCGGCCAGCGCCTGCTGCGAGGCGGTGTTGAAGATCTTCTCGAAGATCCGGGGCACCGCGAGCACGAAGCTCGGGCGGAACCCCTCGAGGTCGGTGACCAGGCGGCGCACGTCGGCGGAGTGCCCGAGCCGGACCCGCGCCCGCATCGCCCCCACCTGGATGATGCGCGCGAAGACGTGCGCCATCGGGAGGAAGAGCAGGGTCGCCGGGGCGCTGTCGAGGTCGCGCTCGGAAGGATCCGACGGCGCGGACGCCGGGTCGTCGGGTCCCTCGGGGGTGAAGAGGTCGGAGAGCGTCGCCAGCGCCACGGTCAGCTCGAAGTCGAGGTTGCCGTGCGTGATCATGCAGCCCTTGGGGCGCCCGGTCGTCCCCGAGGTGTAGAGCAGCGTGGCGAGGTCGTCGGGCCCGGTGGCGGTGCGGCGCCGCTCCAGGGCGTCGTCGTCGACGTCGGCCCCGAGCCGGCCCAGCAGGCGGACGGCGTCGCGCTCGAGGGTCCACACGTGGTGCAGCGCGGTCAGGTCGTCGCGCACCTGCTGCACCCGCGAGGCGTGCTCGTCGGACTCCACCACGATGGCGCGGGCGCCGGAGTCGGAGAGCACCCAGGCGACCTGGTCGGGGCCGGCGCTGTCGTAGACCGGCACGGTCACCGCGCCCACGAACCAGATGGCGTAGTCGAGCAGCGTCCACTCGTAGCGGGTGCGTGACATCAGCGCCACACGGTCGCCGGGCTCGATCCCGACGGCGACCAGGCCCTTGGCCACGTCGCGCACCTCGGTCAGGAAGGCGGCCGCGGTGAGGTGCTCCCACGGCCCGTGGGGATCGGGTCGCCGGGAGATCACCACGGCGTCGGGGTGGTCGGTGCCGTTGCGCACCACGTCGTCGGTGAGGTTGCCCGCGTGGGGCACCTCGACGTCCAGGGCGGTGGCGTACTCGCGCACCTCGCACACCTCCAACCGACGGCCTGCACGCTGCGGTCACCAGCGGCAGGCCGCACGTTACTCGGAGGCCCCGCTCGGCTAGTCTCAGGCGTCCGTCACCACTCACCGCGGAGACACACGGCAGGGGCACATGGCTGAGCAGACCACCAGCAGCATCGTCGTCGACGCGCCCGCCCCCGCGGTCATGGCCGTGATCGCCGACTTCGAGGCCTACCCCACCTGGGCCCAGGGCATGAAGCGCGCCGAGGTCGTGTCCACCGGTGCCGACGGCCGGGCCGAGCAGGTGCACTTCGAGCTCGAGGCGGCCCCGATCAAGGACGCCTACACGCTGGCCTACGAGTGGGACGGCGACCGCCAGGTCACGTGGCAGCTGGTCGAGGGCAAGATGCTCAAGGCCATGACGGGGGCCTACGTGCTGCGCGAGCAGGCCGGCGGCACCGAGGTGACCTACCGGCTCGCGGTCGACCTCTCGATCCCGATGATCGGCATGCTGCGCCGCAAGGCGGAGAAGGTCATCATCGACACCGCGCTCAAGGGTCTGAAGAAGCGCGTCGAGTCGCGTCCGTGAGCGAGGCGCCCGCCGAGGTGCGGGTGGTGCTCTTCACCGGCAAGGGCGGGGTCGGCAAGACCACGTCGGCGGCCGGCACGGCCGCGCTCGCCGCGCGCGGCGGCCGTCGCACGCTGGTGGTCTCCACCGACGCGGCCCACTCCCTCGCCGACGCCTTCGGGGTCGCGGCCGGTCCCGAGCCCACCGAGGTGGCGCCGCGGCTGTGGATGCACCAGGTCGACGCGCAGCGCAGCTTCGAGCGCTCGTGGGGCGACATCCAGGGCTACCTGATGTCGGTGCTCGACGCGGCCGGGGTCGACCCGATCACCGCCGAGGAGCTGTCCGTGATCCCGGGCGCCGAGGAGGTGCTCGCGCTGCTGGAGCTGCGGCGGCACGTGCTCAGCGGCGCCTGGGACGTCGTGGTCGTCGACTGCGCACCCACCGCCGAGACGCTGCGGCTGCTCGCGCTGCCCGAGGCGCTCAACTGGTACATGGACCGGATGTTCGGCGTGCAGCGCCGCGTGGTGCGCGCGCTGCGGCCGGTGCTGAGCCGCACCGCCGGCGTGCCGATGCCCGAGGACGCCGTCTTCGACGCGGTGCAGCGGCTGCACGCGGACCTCGACGACGTACGCCGCCTGCTCACGGCCGCGGGGGCCTCGGTGCGGCTGGTGCTGACCCCCGAGAAGGTCGTGGTCGCCGAGGCCCGGCGCAGCCTCACCACGCTCTCGCTCTACGGCTACCGCGTCGACGGCGTGGTCGCCAACCGGGTCTTCCCCGACAGCGGTGACGACCCGTGGCGAGCGGGCTGGGTGGCGGCGCAGTCGGAGGTGCTGACCGAGGTCACGCAGTCCTTCGCCGGCCTGCCGCTGTGGCGCTCGGGCTTCACCGCCGCCGAGCCCGTCGGCGTCGACGACCTGGTGGCCTTCGCCGAGGCGGCGTACGACGGGCACGACCCGCTGGCCGTGCCCGAGGGCGAGGGGCCGATGACCATCACCAGGACGGCGTCGGGTGCCGAGCTGCGCATCGCACTGCCCTTCGCGCGGCGCAGCGACGTCGACCTCGCCAGGCACGGTGACGAGCTCGTCGTGACGGTGGGCTCCTACCGCCGGCTGCTCGCCCTGCCGGCGGCGCTGCGCCGCCACCGGGTGAGCGGTGCCCGCGTCGACGACGGAGCGCTGCGGGTACGGTTCCGCTTCGAGCAGGAGGAGCAGTCGTGAGCGACCCAGGACCAGGAGACGAGCCGCGGGGGGCCGAGGAGCCGGTCGGCTCCGTGGGGGAGGAGGCCGCCAAGCTCTTCGGCGCGCTCTCCGACTGGGCGCGCGACCAGGGTGCCGACCAGGTGGGCGGGCGCGCGGGTGCCGCCGCCGGTGCCGCCGCCGGTGCTGCCGCCGGCGCCGCCGCGGGTGCCCGCGAGGCGCTGGCCGAGGGACTGCACGGCCTCGGTGAGCACGTCGCCACGGGCGGCGAGGACTGCCGCTACTGCCCGGTCTGCCAGGTGATCCACGCCGTCCGGCAGACCAGCCCCGAGGTGCGCGAGCACCTCGCGAGCGCGGCCACCTCGCTGATGCACGCGGCCGCCGGCCTGCTCGCCCCGCCGGCGCGGGAGCGGGGGCCGGTCGAGCGGATCGACCTCGACGACGAGTCGGGCTGGGACGAGCCGACCGGGCAGCCGGAGCCGGGCCGATGAGCCTCACCATCGGCGTCGACATCGGCGGCACCAAGATCGCTGCGGGCGTGGTGACGGAGTCGGGCGAGGTGCTGCACCAGCTGCGCACCCGCTCGCCGGCCACCGACCCCTCCGAGATCGTGCGGACCATCGCGGGGCTGGTCTCGGACCTGGTCGCCCGATTGCCCGAGGGCACCGCGGTCGAGGCGGTCGGCGCGTCCGCCGCCGGCTTCGTCGACAAGAGCCGCGCGGTGCTCGTCTTCGCACCCAACCTGGCCTGGCGCGACGAGCCGCTCAAGGACCACCTCGAGAAGGCCGTGGGGCTGCCGGTCGTGGTGGAGAACGACGCCAACGCCGCCGCCTGGGGCGAGTTCCGCTTCGGGGCCGCCGAGGACGTCGACAGCCTGCTGATGCTCACGATCGGCACGGGCGTCGGTGGCGGCATCGTGCTCGACGGCGAGCTGGTGCGCGGCGGCTTCGGCATGGGGGCCGAGGTGGGGCACATCCCGATGGTCCCGGGCGGCGTCCCCTGCGGCTGCGGCAACCTCGGCTGCCTGGAGTCCTACGCCTCGGGGTCCGCGCTGGTGCGGATGACGCGCGAGGCCGCGACGGCCCGGCCGGACGCGGCGGCGCTGCTGCTGGAGCGGGCCGGCGGGGAGGCCGGGCGCATCGGCGGGCAGATGATCACCGAGGCGGCGCAGGCGGGCGACGCCTTCGCGGTCGAGCGCCTCGCCGAGCTGGGGTCGTGGATCGGCCGTGGCATCGCCGCCCTCACCGCGGTCCTCGACCCGGAGGTCGTCGTGGTCGGCGGGGGCGTCGCCGAGGCCGGCGACCTGCTGCTCGACCCGGTGCGGGCGAGCTTCGCCGACCACGTCACCGCCCGCGGCTACCGCCCGATGCTCGAGGTGCGACGCGCGCTGCTGCCCGACGCGGGCCTCGTCGGCGTCGCCGACCTCGCGCACCGGCGGTGAGGGTCTCGACCACCGTGTCGGG
>JBQGFI010000342.1:0-4582 GCA_052040065.1 Marmoricola sp. | reverse complement strand
CGCTCGAGCCGGCCGTCGCGGCGACCGCCTCGCTGGTGCGCCACCTGGCCGGCCGAGGCTTCGAGGTCCACCTGCGCACGGCCGCCGGCCATGCCGGCCGGCCGAGCGCCGTCGCCGCCGACGAGGGCGTCGGTCACCGGGTGCACCACCAGCTCGAGCAGCTCGCCGTGCGCGCGGCCGCCCCGAGCGAGCGGCTCGACCTGGGCTGGGTCGCCGAGGGCCAGCAGGGCGGACTCATCGTCGCCGTGGTCGCCCGGCTCGGCGTCGAGGACCGCCACCGCCTCGCGGGCCTCGCGGCGGCGGGCGACGCGGCGTACGCCGTGGTGCTCGACACCGGCGACGGCGAGGCGGCCGGCCTCTGCGCCGAGCTCGGCCGCCAGGGGTGGCGAGCCGCGGTGCTCCCCGCCGGCGGCACCCTGGCCGCGACCTGGCAGGAGCTCGGGCGGTGACCGGGCGCGACGGCCGTCCGGTCCGGCTGACCGGCCCGCTGCTCGGTCTGCTCCTGGCGACCGTGGCGACCGCCGCGTGGGGCGGGCTGGTGGTGCAGCCCCGCGGCTTCGTGGTGCCGACCGCGATCGCCGGGCTCGTGGTCGTCGCGACGGGGGTCGGTCTGCGTCGGCTGCGGGCACCCGCGCCGGTCACGGCGCTGCTGCAGCTGCTCGTCGCCGCGCTGGCGTGGCACGCGGCCTTCGCCCCCGCCACCGGGGCGCTGCGGGTGCCGACCCGTGCGTCGGTCGACGGCCTGGCGGCACGGGTCGAGAGCGGCGCCGCCGCCCTCGCGACGTACCTCTCCCCCGTCGACGTCGCGGTCGACGGCACCCACGCGCTGCTGGCCGGGTGCGGGCTGCTCGTCGTGTGGACCGTCGACGTGCTCGCGCAGACGCTGCGCCAGCCCCCGCTCGCCGGGCTGCCCGTGCTGGTCGCGCTCAGCGTGCCCGCGACGGTGCAGCTGAGCGGGCTGAGCACCGTCGTCTTCGTCGCCGCCGCCCTGTCCTACCTGCTCCTGCTCGCCTCCGACCGCCACGACCGCTGGCGCGGCGCCGCCCGGCCGGAGCCGACGCCCGACCACGCCACGCCCCGCCAGGGCAGGTCCGGCGGCGCCGGCGCCTGGCCGGTCGCCGCCGTCGCCGTGCTCGCCGCGCTCCTGCTCGCCCCGCTGGTGCCGGTCGCCGACCCGCTGCGTCCCGGTGGCGAGGGCCAGGGCGGCGAGGGTGGCGGCGAGGTCCGGCTCACCACGGTCAACCCCTTCGTCAGCCTGCGCCGCGACCTGCTGCAGCAGACCAACACCCCGATGGTCTTCGCCTCGACCGACGCGGTCGACCCGAGCTACCTGCGCACCACGGTGCTCGACGTCTTCGACGACGACTCCTGGAGCGCCTCGCCGCGCGAGCTGCCTGCGGAGAACTCCGCCGACGGCACCTTCCCCGCCCCGGAGGGGCTCTCGGTCGGCACGGGCGGCGTGGTCTCGCAGTGGGACCTCGAGCTGGCCCCGCGCTACCGCACCACGTGGCTGCCGCTGCCCGCGCCGGTGCGCGAGATCGAGGTGGAGGGGGCCTGGCGCTACGACGAGACCGCGCAGGACGTCGCCCTGGCCTACGGCGAGGTCGATCCGGGACTGCGCTACCAGGCCACCGCCTTCCGTCCGGCCGTCACCGCGCGTCAGCTCAACGGAGCGCTCGCCGCCCCCGACGACGTCCTGGAGCCGATGACCGAGGTGCCGGACGAGCTGCCCCCGGTGATCGAGCAGCGCGCCCGCGAGGTCACCGAGGGTGCGCAGACGCCCTACCAGCAGGCCGTGGCGCTGCAGGACTGGTTCCGCACCGACGGGGGCTTCCGCTACTCCTTGGCCGAGCGGCCCGGATCGGGCCTGGCGCTGCTCGCCAGCTTCGTCACCGACGACCGGGTGGGCTACTGCGAGCAGTTCGCGGCCGCGATGGCGGCGATGGGCCGCACCCTGGGCATCCCCTCGCGCGTCGCGGTGGGCTTCCTCGGCCCCGACGAGCTCGGCGACGACCAGCTGCTCTTCACCTCCGACTCACGGCACGCGTGGACCGAGATGTACTTCCAGGGGGCCGGGTGGGTGCGCTTCGAGCCCACCCCCGCGGCCCGCACCGGGGAGAGCCCCGACTACACCCGCGAGTCGCTGACCGAGCCCGAGACCGGTCCCACGCCGACCACCGCGCCCCTGACCCCCGAGCCGCAGTCCCCCGAGCAGCTGCCCGACGAGACCGGCGACCCGGGCGCCGGCTCCGTCGGGCCGGCACTGCCCGCCGTCGCGACCGGCCTGCTGCTCCTGCTCGCCCTCGTCACCCCCACCGCGCTGCGCCGCTGGCAGCGGCGACGGCGGCTCGGCGCGCTCGACGCCGCCGCCCTGGCCGAGGGGACGTGGGCCGAGCTGCGCGCGGTCGTCCTCGACCACGGGCTCACGTGGGACGACGACCGCTCCCCCCGCGCCCAGGCACGTGGGCTGGTGCGTCAGGTGGAGGCGCCGGACGACGACGTCGCGCGGCTGGAGCTGCTGCTGCAGCAGGTCGAGCGCCAGCGCTACGCGCGCGGCGCCGACGACGTCACCGTGGCAGGAAGCACGGGAGGAGTGGCCACGCTGGCCCCGCCGGCGACGGACCACGCGGCGACGCTGGCCCGGTGGGAGGTGCTGGTGGGCGAGCATGCCGCCGCCCACCGGCCCGGGGCGCGCACCCGGTTGCGGCGCCGGCTGCTGCCGACGTCGTTGCTGAGGCGGGCCTGACGCAGGACCGAGCGGGAGCAGGGCGAGCAGGGAGGGCGGGGGCCCAGAGGTTCCAGAGGGCTTAGGGGTTCCAGAGGGCTCAGAGGGCCCAGAGGACTCGGGGGACTCGGAGAGTCAGAAGCCCTGCTGGCGACGGCGCTCCCAGCGCTGCTCCATGCGCTGCATGAAGGTGCCCTGGGTGCCGGAGCCGCCACGGGTGCGGCGCGGGCCCTTCGCGGGGCGCGAGCGGCGCTTGTCGGAGCGACCGCCCTCCACCACGCTGAAGCGGTGGGGCGGGTCGTCGAGCCCGAGGGTGGGGGGCGCGTCGGGCGAGCCGGGCTGGCCACCGTTGGCCGCGGCGTGGCGACCCTTCCAGGCCGCGAGCCCGAGGGTGGCCGAGGCGACCATGACCACGAAGCCCAGCACCGCCAGCCAGATCTGCTGCGACACCGCGCCACCCATGAGCATGGCGACACCGAGGACGAAGACGGCGAGCGCACCGACGGTGCGCAGCTTGGCCGTGCGCTCCATGGCACTGCCCCGCAGTGTGGAGGCGAACTTCGGGTCCTCCTGGGCAAGCGCCTGCTCCATCTGCTCGAGCAGACGGAGCTCCTCCTCGGAGAGTGGCACGGCAACCTCCCGCAAATGAATGGCTTGGGTCGAGTCTAGGCAGGCTCTGCGCGACACGGTAGGAGAGATCGGATTTCAGGCTCGATTTCTGCTAGGTGACGGCCAGATGACGGGCGGCTACGGCCGGTCGCCGAGCAGCAACGTCGCAGGTCGGACGGCATCACGGCCGAAGCGCGACGCTGCTCGGTCGACCGCCCGGTCGGCATCCTCCCAGCCGTGCTGGCGCGCACCGAGCACCAGCTGGCGCTGCGCGTGGGCACGCGGACGCAGCTGCTCGACCCGGACGCCGACCAGCCGCACCCGGGCACGCTGCAGGCCGAGCGCGTCGTAGAGCCCGGCCGCGGTGGCGTGGACCTCGCTGGTGACGTCGGTGAGGTCGGCGAGCGTGCGCGAGCGGGTCAGGGTGGTGAAGTCGGCGAAGCGCACCCGCAGCGTCACCGTGCGGCCCACCAGACCGGCCCGGCGCATCCGCCGGGTGACCGAGGCCGAGAGCCGCAGCAGCTCACGCAGCACCACCGCGCGGTCGTCGGTGTCGCGGGCGAAGGTCTCCTCGGACCCCATGCTCTTGTCGGGGTCCTGGGAGGTCCGCCGGGGGGTGAGCGTGCGCCGGTCGGTGCCCCAGGCGAGCTGGTGCAGGTGGCTGCCCGTCGCCTGCCCGAAGGCACGCTGCAGCGTGGCGACCGGGGTGTGGGCGACCTGGCCGACGGTGCGCAGGCCGAAGCGGTGCAGCTGGTCGCGGGTCTTCTCCCCCACGCCGTAGAGCTCCCCCACGTCGAGGGGGTGCAGGAAGCCGGTGACCTCGCGCGGACGCACCACCACGACGCCGTCGGGCTTGGCGCGGCGGCTGGCGAGCTTGGCCACCGAGACCGAGCCCGCGACCCCGACCGAGCAGGTGATCTGCTGCTCGTCGGCCACCCGGGTGCGCACGTGCTCGGCGATCTCGCGCGGCGTGCCGAGCCGGCGCAGGGACCCGCTGACGTCGAGGAAGGCCTCGTCGAGGGAGACCGCCTCCACCACCGGGGTGACCTGGCGGAAGATCTCCATCACCGAGGCCGAGACCGCCTCGAACTCGGCGTGGTCGGGGGCGAGCACCACCGCCTCGGGGCAGAGCCGACGGGCCCGGGTCATCGAGAGGCCGGAGCGCACGTCGTAGCGCCGCGCGGGGTAGTTGGCCGCCAGCACCACCCCGCGGTGGCCACCCCCGACCACGACCGGCACCTCGGCGAG
>JBQGFI010000341.1:0-1919 GCA_052040065.1 Marmoricola sp. | reverse complement strand
GCCACGGCGGTGGTCGACGCGGATCGCGGAGCCGCAGGCGTCGTGCTCGGCCACGGCCTGGGCAGAGACGAGGTCGAAGGGCCGGGAGCGGAAGCGGTACTCCGCCGAGGTGAGGGCGCCGACCGGACAGATCTGGATGGTGTTGCCCGAGAAGTAGGACTCGAAGGGCTCCTTCTCGTAGATGCCGACCTGCTGGAGCGCGCCGCGCTCGACCAGCGCGATGAACGGGTCACCGGCGATCTGGTCGGAGAAGCGGGTGCAGCGGGCGCAGAGCACGCACCGCTCGCGGTCGAGGAGGACCTGTGCGGAGATGTTGATCGGCTTGGGGAAGGTGCGCTTGACGCCCCCGGACTCCGCGAAGCGGCTCTCACCGCGACCGTTGCTCATGGCCTGGTTCTGCAGGGGGCACTCGCCGCCCTTGTCGCACACCGGGCAGTCGAGCGGGTGGTTGATCAGCAGGAACTCCATCACGCCCTGCTGGGCCTTGTCGGCCACCTCGCTGGTCGCCTGGGTGTTGACCACCATGCCCTCGGCGACCGGCAGCGTGCAGGAGGCCTGCGGCTTCGGGAAGCCGCGGCCGTTGCCGGCGTCGGGGATGTCGACCAGGCACTGGCGGCAGGCGCCGACGGGGTCGAGCAGCGGGTGGTCGCAGAAGCGCGGGATCTGCACGCCGACCTGCTCCGCGGCGCGGATGACGAGCGTGTCCTTGGGGACGCTGACCTGGACGCCGTCGATGGTCAGGGTCACCAGGTCGGTGTCGACCAGCTCCTGCGCCTTGTCGGTGGTGGTCATGCGTCGGCTCCCACGGCAGTGCTGGACACGGACGAGAACACGGTCGAGGCGGCCGGGTCGAACGGGCAGCCGCCGTGGGTCAGGTGCGCGAGGTACTCGTCGCGGAAGTGCTGGATCGAGCTCGAGATCGGGCTCGTCGCACCGTCGCCGAGCGCGCAGAACGAGCGACCGAGGATGTTGTCGCACTGGTCGAGCAGGAGGTCGAGGTCGGACTCGCTGCCCTCGCCCTTCTCCAGCTTGGCCAGGGTCTGCGTCAGCCACCACGTGCCCTCGCGGCACGGCGTGCACTTGCCGCAGGACTCGTGCTTGTAGAACTCGGTCCACCGCAGCACCGCGCGGACGACGCAGGTCGTCTCGTCGAAGAGCTGCAGCGCGCGGGTGCCGAGCATGGAGCCCGCGGCGCCGACCGACTCGAAGTCGAGCGGCACGTCGAGGTGCTCGGGCGTCAGGAGCGGGGTGCTGGACCCGCCGGGGGTCCAGAACTTCAGCTCGTGGCCCTCACGCATGCCCCCGGCCAGGTCGATGAGCTCGCGCAGGGTGATGCCGAGCGGCGCTTCGTACTGGCCGGGGTTGGTGACGTGCCCGGACAGGCTGAAGATGCCGTAGCCGTTGGACTTCTCGGTGCCCATCCCGGCGAACCAGGCGGCACCGTTGTTGATGATGCTCGGCACGGAGGCGATCGACTCGACGTTGTTGATCACGGTCGGGCTCGCGTAGAGGCCGGCGACGGCCGGGAACGGCGGGCGCAGGCGCGGCTGGCCCCGACGACCCTCGAGGCCCTCGAGCAGCGCCGTCTCCTCACCGCAGATGTAGGCGCCGGCACCGGCGTGGACCACGACGTCGAGGTCGTAGCCCGATCCGTGGATGTTCGTGCCGAGGTGGCCGGCGAGGTAGGCCTCCTGCACCGCGCGCTGGAGGCGGCGGATCACGTGGAGGATCTCGCCGCGGACGTAGATGAACGCGGTGTGGGCGCGGATGGCGTAGGCGCTGATGATCACGCCCTCGACCAGCGTGTGGGGGCTGGCGAGCATGAGCGGGGTGTCCTTGCAGGTGCCCGGCTCGGACTCGTCGGCGTTGACGACGAGGTACTTCGGCTTCGGGTTGTCCTGCGGGATGAAGCCCCACTT
>JBQGFI010000340.1:0-7102 GCA_052040065.1 Marmoricola sp. | reverse complement strand
ACTCCCCGCGCGCGCCAGCGGCCCACCACGAGGTCGGTGACCGGCGGGTGCTCGAGGTCGGCGGCGAGGTCGACCACCAGGTCCCGGACCTCGCCCACCCCTCGACCGGCGGCGTCGTGCACCGGCGCACCCAGCAGCCCGGAGAGCGGCCGCCGCGTCGACTCGTGGGCGTGGAGCCTGCGGCGCGCGCGGTCGGCCCGCGCCACCAGCCGGACCACGCCGACGCCCGTGACCGCGGCCATCGTCGCCGCCATGGCCAGGCCGGCTCCCACCCCGACGAGGAGGACCGACCAGGGCGGCTGACCCGCGTGCCACAGCGGGGTCGCGAGCGCGGCGAAGGCCGCGAGCCCGGCGCACCACCCCAGCGCCGTCCAGCCCACCCAGGTGCGGGTGGGTGCCGCGGTGCTGGGCAGCACCAGCGCCTGCGCCGTGCCGATGCTGGCCAGCAGGAGTGCACCCACGACGCCGCCCAGGGCGAGCGCCCAGCCGCGCGGCCACGCCGACCAGACGGCGTACGTCGTGGACGGCAGCATGCCCAGCAGCCAGGCGAGCCCGGCCGCCAGGGCGGTGGCCACGACCCAGCGGCGCGACCGGAAGCCCGGCAGGGCGCCACGCAGCACCCACGCCTGCCCGGCGCCGAGGGCGGCGCCCTCGACCACCCCGGCGGCGGGGAGGAGCAGCAGCTGCGCGAGCGGCCCGAGCCCACTGGCCCAGACGCCGACGGCCGCGGGCGCCACGAACCCCGCGAGCTCCGCCGTCGTGACCAGCAGCAGCCAGCGCCGCCACAGCCCGTGCCGTGCCATGTCCTGGCTCCGTCCCGCCGGGTGGCCCCCCGGAGCCTGCTCAGCCCTCGATCCGGACCCGCTCGTGCAGCACGGCGGCGAGGTCCCCCGCCGCCGCGTCGAGCAGGTGGTGGGCCAGGTCGGAGAGCGCCCGCGCCGCCGCCAGCTCCTCACCGATCTCCGGCACCACCGGGTCCGCGGGACTCGTCCGCGCCGTCCCCCTGCCGGACAGGTGCGTGTCCGACCCGGTCTGCAGGTGCGCGACCGCGTGGGTCTCGCGCCCGTGGTCGCCGAGATCGATGCGGACGTGCCAGGTCGTGGTGGCGAGGGCCTCGGTCGAGCTCATCGCGTGCTCCTTCGTGCGGGGCCGCGCGCCGCGGAGCGCGGCGCGGGTGGTCCCCAGACTCGGCCGACCCGCCTCACGGCTGCAGGGTCCTAGGTCCCGTCGTCACCGGGCAGTCGGGACGTCCGGTCGGGTCCCGGCAAGGTCCCGGCGAGGTCGCGACCTAGGTCCCTACTGCGCCACCTCACCGCGTCACACGCTCAGGAGACGTCCGACCACAGGGAGTCACCATGAGCACGACCACCTATCCGGTGCACGTGGAGGCCGAGCTCGACCGCGACCTCAGCCGCTGGCTGTGGCTGGTCAAGTGGCTGCTCGTGCTGCCGCACTACGTCGTGCTGGCCTTCTTGTGGGTCGCCTTCGCGCTGCTCAGCGTCGTGGCCTTCTTCGCCATCCTCCTCACCGGGCGCTACCCGCGCAGCGTCTTCGACTTCAACGTGGGCGTCCTCCGCTGGAGCTGGCGGGTGGCCTACTACGCCTACGGCGCCCTGGGCACCGACCGCTACCCGCCCTTCACGCTGCACGACGTGGCCGACTACCCGGCGCACCTCGAGGTCGACTACCCCGAGCACCTCTCCCGAGGGCTGGTGCTCGTGAAGTGGTGGCTCCTGGCCATCCCGCACTACCTCGTCGTCGGGCTGCTGGTCGGCGGCGCCGGGTACGCCGTCCGCGCCGGGCACGACGAGCCGGTCGCCTGGGGCGCCGGCCTGATCGGCCTGCTCGTGCTGGTGGCCGGGGTGACGCTGCTCGTGACGGGCCGCTACCCCCGCGCCCTGTTCGACCTGGTGCTGGGCCTGAACCGCTGGGTGCTCCGCGTGGCGGGCTACGCCGGCCTGATGACCGACCGCTACCCGCCCTTCGGCCTCGACCAGGGCGGCCACGAGCCCGGCGCGGCCTCACCGGCCGGTCCCCGCGCCCCCATCGGAACCGCCGGCTCCCCGCACGCCCCGGAGGCACGACCGGGGTGGACCGCGGGCCGGGTGGTCTCGGTGACCCTGGGCGCGCTGCTGGTGACGCTGTCCCTCGGCCTCGGGCTGCCGGCCAGTGCCCTGGTGGCGGCCGACCTCGGGGGGCGGGACGACGGCGGCTTCCTGACGAGCGGCACCCAACCGCTGCGGACCAGCAGCCACGCCCTCCTCTCCGACAACCTCGAGCTGCACGCCGACCTGCCCTCCGACACCACCCCGGCCGCGCTGGTGGGTGACACCCGGGTCACCGTCGAGGCGCAGGACGGTCGGGCGACGTTCGTCGGCATCGCCCCCACCGCGCAGGTCGAGGACTACCTCGACGGCGTCGAGGTGGCGGTCCTCACCGACGTGCGGGACGACCGGCCCGTGCTCGAGGAGCGGGGCGCCACGGCGCCGGCCGTGCCTCCCGAGGCCGTCGACATCTGGACGGCCCGCAGCTCCGGCACCGGTGCGCAGAGCCTCACCTGGACCCCCACCTCCGGCGACTGGACGGTCGTGGTGATGAATGCCGACGGCACCGCGCCGGTGGCGGTCGACGCCTCCGTCGGCGCCGAGGTCCCGGCGCTCCACTGGGTGATCGCCGCCCTGCTCACCCTGGCGGGGCTCGCGCTGCTGGCCGGCGTCGCCCTGGTCGCCGTCCCCCTGCGCGCCGTCGCGCGGGACCACACCCCGGACGGTCGAGAGCCCGTGAGGCCGTCATGAGCGGCGACATGACCGAGCTGTCCCACGACGAGTGCCGCGACCTGCTCCGCGCCGGCGTGGTCGGGCGGGTGGCGGTCTGCACCCCGCACGGCCCGCGCATCGTGCCGGTCAACTACAGCGTCGTCGACGACGCCGTGGTCTTCCGCACCTCGGCGTACGGGCTCGTCGCGGGCCACGACTGGACCTCCCCGATGGCCTTCGAGACCGACCACGTCGACTACGCCGACCAGCGCGGCTGGAGCGTCGTCGCCGTCGGACGCGGGGAGCGCGTGGACGACGCCGCGGAGCTCGAGCACATCAGGACGACCTGGGAGCCGCGCCCGTGGGCGTCGGGCTCCCGGCCCCTCGTCGTACGCCTGGAGTGGCGCGAGCTGACCGGGCGCCGCCTCGGCGCCGGCTGGACCCGTGCCACGGAGCTCCCGGTGCGCCGACAGCTGTGACCGCACGGCGAGCCGTAGGTCGCGGAGGTCCGGGACCTTCGCCCCGGGTGCCCCAGCGTCGCCGCGCGCAGGCTGGGAGCAGCGACCCGCACCACACCCCGGAGGGCAGTCACCATGCACGCACTCGTCTACCACGGCCCCGGCCAGCGGTCCTGGGAGCAGGTGCCCGACCCGGGCCTGCTCGCGGACACCGACCTGATCGTCGGTGTCGACGCCGTCACCATCTGCGGCACGGACCTCCACATCCTCCAGGGCGACGTGCCGGAGGTGGAGCCGGGGCGCGTGCTGGGGCACGAGGCGGTCGGCACCGTCGAGGAGGTGGGGTCCGCCGTGCGCCACGTCCAGCCCGGTGACCACGTGCTCGTCTCCTGCATCGCCGGCTGCGGCACCTGCCGCTTCTGCCGCGAGGCCCGCTACGGCCAGTGCACCGCCGGCGGCGGCTGGGCGCTGGGCCACACCGTCGACGGGGTGCAGGCGGAGTACGCCCGCGTGCCCTTCGGCGACCTCTCGACCCACCTGCTGCCCGCCCACGTCGGCGACGACGCCGCGGTGATGCTCGCCGACATCCTGCCGACCAGCTACGAGGTGGGCGTCCTGGCCGGACGCGTCCGGCCCGGCGACGTCGTGGTCATCGTCGGCGCCGGTCCGGTCGGCCTGGCCGCGGTGCTGACCGCCGGGCTCTTCTCCCCCTCACGGATCGTCGTCGTCGACCCCGCCGCCCCGCGTCGGGACGCGGCCAAGCGGATCGGCGCCGACGTCGCGCTGGACCCTGCGACCGACGACGTCGCCGAGCTCGTCTCCAGCCTGACCAACGGGCTGGGGGCGGACGTCGTGATGGAGGCCGTGGGCATCCCGGAGACCTTCGAGCTGTGCACCACGCTGGTGCGCCCGGGTGGACACGTCGCCAACATCGGCGTGCACGGCACCTCGGCCACCCTGCACCTGGAGTCGCTGTGGTCGAGGGACGTCACCATCACCACCGGGCTGGTCGACACCAGCACCACGCCCACCCTGCTGCGGCTGCTGGCCGAGGGCCAGATCGACCCGACCCCGATCCTGACCCACCGCTTCGCGCTGGACCAGATGATGGAGGCCTACGACACCTTCGCCCACCCGGGCGAGACCGGCGCCCTGAAGGTGCTGCTCGAGCGTGACCCCGGCTGATGCCCAGCGAGATCGACGGTCGGCGGCAGAGCAGAGGAGCAGAGGACATGGACGCACTCGTGGTGGTCGAGTCGATGTGGGGCAACACGCGCGCCGTCGCCGACGCCGTGGCACGGGGCCTCGGTGGAGGCACCCGGGTGGTCGAGGTGCACCAGGCCCCGGCCGCGCTGCCGGACGGCGTGGACCTCGTCGTCGTCGGAGGACCGACCCACGCCTTCTCGATGAGCCGCGGCTCGACCCGGCACGACGCCCACGAGCGCGGCGCCGACGGCGTGGAGACCGTCGGCATCCGGGAGTGGCTGGCCGGGCTCGGACCCTCCGACCCGGTCGACGTCGCGACCTTCGACACGCGCGTGGCGAAGGTCAGGCGGTTGCCCGGCTCCGCGGCCAGGTCGGCGGCCAGGGAGGTCCGTCGCCACCACCTGGGTCGCGTGGTCGGCACCGAGAGCTTCTTCGTGGAGGACATGGAGGGACCGCTCGTCGCCGGCGAGCTGGACCGGGCCGAGGCCTGGGGTGGCCGGCTGGCGCGCGCCGCCCGAGCGCCGCGTCCGGGCTAGACGTCGCCGTCCGCGTCGGCCGGCGTGGCCTCGTGACCCTCACGACCCCGCGTGCGCAGGCGCTCCTTGGTCTCCGCCTCGTAGAGGTGCCGCTTGCCCTCGACGAGGTCGTCGAGGGCCTGCTGGTGGATGCGCACCACGTCGGCGTAGTAGCCGTCGTCGTAGGACTCGACCATCTGGAAGGACCACATCCCCGGCAGCGGGTTGCGGCCCAGCACGGCCCGCTCGAGCTCCTCCGCGACCTCGGCGTGCCCGGCCTCCCGGAGCTCGCGGACGGCGTCCTCGAAGGCGGTCTCGGCGCTGCCGCACAGCCGGTGGAAGGCGTAGAGGTGCCCCCGGGCGTGCTCGACGTGGTCGAGCGCGGCGGAGAGGTACCCCAGGCTCTCGACGGTGGCGTCGGTGACGCCGGGCGGGCGGCGGTGCTCGGGAGCCGGTCGGTCGTCCATCTCTGGAGCATGGCACGCCCCCGCCCCACCTCTGTCGGTGTCGGTGGGCTCAGGTGTGGGGCATCGAGAACTCGAACCCTGCCGGGTCGTGCAGACCCCCGTCGGCGCAGCGGTGGTTCTGCCGGTCGGGGCCGTTGAAGAAGAGACCGTGGCAGCGGGTGCAGAAGCGCCAGCCGGTCTGCAGCGCTGCGTTGGCCGGGAAGTCGTGGGGCAGCGCGAACCCCAGCCCGACGGCGTCGTGCAGCTCGCCCGCCGGGCAGCGTTGGCTCGTGCGCTCGCCGCCGGTGAAGAACATGCCGTGGCAGCGGGGGCAGAAGCCCCACGAGGCCTGCACCCGGGGACCCTCCGGAATGCTGTGCAGCGGGACGAACTCCAGACCGAGCGGCAGGTGCACCTCACCGCTGAAGCACCGGTGGTTCACCTGGTCCGGCCCGTTCCAGTAGAGCCCGTGGCAGCGCCCGCAGAACCGCCAGTTGTTCTGCACGGGGTGGGTCAGCACGTAGCGGAAGCGTGCGCCCGTGTTGCCACCCCCCGCGCTGCCCTCCACGTCGAACTCCCCGGCGCGGGGCCCGGAGACCTCCACCTCGGCGTGGTTGTCCCCCACGAACGGGTTGCTGAAGTGGATCGTCAGCGTGACGTCGCGGCCCTGGAAGGTCGCCGTGCCCACCGCGCCCTGGGCGAAGTCGGTGCTGTGCGAGGACATCAGTCCGGGCGTGAAGGCATCGATGCGGGCAGGCGCCTGGGCGAAGGCACCGGACTCGTGCGCGTGCCCAGCAGGCTCCAGGCTCTCCGGAGTCATGTTGACGACCTCGATGACGCACGATCTCTCGAACGCCTCGAGCGCACTGCTGACGGCGCTGATCACCTCGGGCGCGGCCTTGACCACGCTGACCGCGATCGCGATGGTTTCGGCGACTGGCATGACGACCTCCTCGCGGACCGAGCCTCGCGACGAGGATCCGTCCCGCTCGACGCCCCGGGGGCGTACCGACCGGGCTGTGCCCATGCCGCTCAGGGGCACGCTGTCGGTCCTCGCACCGTAGCCCCGCGGGGCCGTCCCCTGCCGTCGCGGTCTACTCCGGATCCGCTCCTGAGTGGACCACTCGCACCCCTCGTCGTCGGAGCCGCGGGGCTCGGGGGACCTCACCCGGTCGGTGCGGTCGCCCCAGGAGAGCGGTCGAGCCACCCTCGACAGGTCGAACACCGAGAACACCGAGAGCACCGAGAGCACGTCGTCGGCGGCGAGGACGATGTCCGCGGACGAGATCGCCACGTCGATGCCGGCACCGGTGGCGATGCCGACCGCGAACCACAGCACCCAGCCGACGGCGGCGTCCGCCAGGGCGGTCCCGTCACGGGTCGCCGTGTTGCCGCCCCACCCACTTCATGTGGACCGCGCCGCGCAGGCCGAGAGGACGCCCGCGCCTCGCGGCGGTCGAGGAGCTAGGGGCGGTGCGTGCTGAGCGGCGCGCGTGAGGTGGGGATCACGGCGTAGGTCTTGCCCTGGGGGCCGGTCCACGCATAGGTGCCGTCGCGCTGCCGGTGGTAGTTCCAGCCGCCGTGGGTCTTGGCGCGGTGGTGGCGCCTGCACAGCGGCGCGAGGTTGGAAGGCCGGGTCTGGTCAGGCGGACCGTCCGGGTCGTAGGGCCGGATGTGGTCGACGTCGCAGGCGCGGGAGTCGCGGTCGCAGCCTGGGAAGA
>JBQGFI010000339.1:0-3738 GCA_052040065.1 Marmoricola sp. | reverse complement strand
GCGCCACCTCGCACGCGGCGATCCTCGCCCGCGCCCGCGACGTGCCGCTCGTGGTCGGCGCCGGCGACCTGGCGCGCTCGGCGCCCGACGGCGCCACGGTCGCCCTCGACGGCGGCACCGGCGAGGTGCACGTCGACCCCTCCGACGCGGTGCTCGAGGACTTCGAGCGGCGCGCGGCCGCCGAGCGGGAGCAGCGGCGCACGGCGCTCGACGCCGCGCAGGCGCCCGCCGTCACCACCGACGGCGCCACCGTCGTCGTCGGCGCCAACCTCGGCTCGGTCGCCGACGCCGAGCTCGCCCGCGCGAGCGGCGCCGACAAGGCGGGGCTGGTGCGCACCGAGTTCCTCTTCCTCGGCCGCGACGACGCGCCCGACGAGGACGAGCAGGCCGCGACGTACGCCGCCGTGGCCGCGGCCCTCGACCGCCGTGTCACGCTGCGCACCCTCGACGTGGGCGGCGACAAGCCGCTGCCGTACGTCGCCGCGCCGGCCGAGGACAACCCCTTCCTCGGCGTGCGGGGCGTCCGGCTGAGCCTGCGCCACCCCGACCTGCTGCGCACCCAGCTCGCGGCGATGGTCCGCGCCGCCGCCGGTGCGGAGGTCGAGGTGATGGTGCCGATGGTCACCGACCCGGCCGAGATGGACGCCGTGCGCGCGCTGCTGCCCGAGGGGGCGAGCCTGCGGCTCGGGATGATGGTCGAGGTGCCGAGCGCGGCGCTGAAGCTGCCTGCCTTCGTCGGCCACGTCGACTTCGTCAGCATCGGCACCAACGACCTCACGCAGTACGCCGTCGCCGCGGAGCGCGGCAACCCCGGTGTCGCCGAGCTCGGCGACCCGCTCGACCCCGGCGTGCTGCAGCTGGTCGAGCGGGTCGTCGCCAGCGGGCTGCCCACCGGGGTCTGCGGGGAGGCGGCGGCCGACCCGGCCGGCGTACCGCTGCTGCTGGGGCTCGGCGTGCGCGAGCTCAGCGTCGCCCCGCCCGCCGTGCCCAGGGTCAAGGCGCTGGTGCGCACCCTCGACACCGCCGCCTGCGCCGAGCTCGCCCGCGAGGCGATGAGGCTGCCCGACGCGGCCGCCGTGCGTCGCCTGGTGGAGGGGGCATGAGCGAGCAGGAGCGGCCCGCGTCGCTGTCGATGACGGTGCTGATGACGCCCGACCTGTCGAACTTCTCCGGCAACGTGCACGGCGGGCAGCTGCTGAAGTTCCTCGACCAGGTCGCCTACACCTGCGCGAGCCGCTACGCCGGCACCTACGCCGTCACGCTGAGCGTCGACCGCGTCGTCTTCCGCGAGCCGATCCGGATCGGCGAGCTGGTCACCTTCGACGCGAGCGTCAACCACACCGGCCGCACCTCGATGGAGATCGGCGTCCGGGTCAGCGCCGAGGACCTCAGCACCGGCGTGCGCCGCCACACCAACAGCTGCTACTTCACGATGGTGGCGATGCACGACGGCGCCCCGGTGCCCGTCGCCCCTCTGGAGCTCGACACCCCCACCAAGCGGCGCCGCTCCGAGGCCGCCGTGCGCCGCCGCGAGCTCCGCGCCGAGATGGAGCGTCGCGAGGCCGAGATCCGCGAGCGCTGACCCGGCGCATCTGCACGTCGGCGGGTCAGCCGACGAGCGAGCGGACGACGAGGGCCGCGGAGGAGGTGCCGCACACGGCGAGCACCAGGGGGCGGACCCGGTCGGGGTCGAGCCGGCCGCGCAGCAGCCGGCTGCCCTCGGCGCCCACGAGCAGCACCGGCACCAGCGACGCCGCCAGGGCGACCTGCTGCCAGGTGACCTCCCCGGCCACCGCGAGGCCGACGAAGCTGAGCGACGCGCCGTAGAGGAAGTAGACCGCGAGGGTGGTGCGGATCTGGCGCGGCTCGCGTCGCTGGAGCAGCAGCGCCATCGGGGGGCCACCGATCGAGGTGGCGGTGCCCATGATGCCGCTGACGAAGCCGACCGAGGTGAGCGTGCCCCGGTTGACCGGCACGTCGACGGCGCGCCAGGTGAGCAGGACCGCGAGCAGCACGAGGAGCCCGATCACGAAGCCGAGCTGGCGGTCGTCGGCGGTGGCGACCAGGAGCACCCCCACGCCCGTGCCGAGCACGCGGGTGGGGAAGGTCCAGCCGAGGCCGTGCCAGTCGATGTCCTGCCGCTCCCGGGCGAGGGTGAGCAGCGGCAGCGTGGAGACCAGGAGCAGCGCGGAGCCCGGCATCAGCTGCGGCGCGGTAAGGGCGATGACGGGGGCGGCGACCAGCCCGAGGCCGATGCCGATCGTCGTCTGCACCACGGCGCCGAGCAGCACGGCGCACACGATGACGACGAGCGTCACCCACCCGAGACCCAGCACGCCCCCAGCGTCTCAGCCGAGGTCGCGCAGCGCCGCACGGGCCGCCCGCCAGCCGCACATCCCGTGCGCACCGGCGCCGGGCGGCGTCGCGGCGGAGCACAGGTAGACCCCCGGCACGCCGGTGTCGTACGGCGCGAGCGTCACCCGCGGCCGGAAGACCAGCTGCCGCACCGTGTTGGCGCCGGTGATGATGTCGCCGTCGACGTAGTTGGCGTTGTCGGCGGCGAGCCGGTGGGTGCTCCGGGGCGCGACGGCGACGACGCGCTCGCGCAGCCCGGGGGCGAAGCGCTCGAGCTGCGCCAGGATCGCCTCGGTCGCGTCGCCGTCGTAGCCGGCGGGCACGTGGGCGTAGGTGTCGACCGGGTGCACGTCGCCGGCCGAGCGGCCGGGGTCGGCGAGGTACTGCTGCCCGACCAGCACGAAGGGCCGCTCCGGCATCTCCCCGCGCCAGGCGCGGGCCTCGGCGTCGGCGACCTGCTCCAGCGAGCCGCCGACGTGCACCGTGCCGGCCCGTCGCGACGGCTCGTGCGTCCACGGCACCCCGCCCTCCACGGCGAGCGCGACCTGGAAGGCGCCGGGGCCGTGGCGGTAGCGGTGGTAGGCGCGGCGTACCCGGGCAGGCATCCGCTCGCCCGCGATGTCGGCGGCGGCGCGCGGCGCGGTGTCGAGCAGCACGACGTCGGCCTCGCACTGCGCCAGGTCGGTGACCCGCACCCCGGTCTCGACCCGGCCCCCCGCCTCCTGCAGCCGGGTGAGCAGCGCCGTGGTGATCGCCTCGCTGCCGCCGACGGCCACCGGCCAGCCGGCGTGGTGCGCCGAGGCACCGAGTGCCAGCCCGATCCCCGAGGTCGCCGGCCGGTCGAGCGGCCGGAAGGCGTGTGCCGCCGCGCCGGCCCACAGCGCCCGCGCCTCGTCGGTGTGCCACCGGCGGGCCAGCGTCGTGGCGGGCAGCAGCGCCGGCACGCCGAAGCGCGCCAGCGCCACCGGGTGCCGGGGCAGGTGCAGCAGCGGCTGCAGGAACTCCTCCGAGACCGCGCCGAAGCGGTGCGCCGTGCCTCCCAGGAGGCGGCGGTACGCCGCTGCGTCCGGCCCGAGCGCGTCCGCCGTCTGCTCGGCCGAGCGCCAGGCGGCGCCGCCGCGCCCGCCGTCGAGGGGGTGGGCGTACTGCACATTCGGCCACGCCCACCGCAGCCCGGCGCCCTCGAGGTCGAGGTCGCGGGAGCAGGCGGACCCCACGGCCAGCGGGTGGAAGCCCGAGCACTCGTCGTGCAGCGCCCCGGGCACCGTCGCCTCCACCGAGCGGGCGCCGCCCCCGGGGCGGTCGGCGGCCTCCAGCACCGTGACCTCGAGCCCCGCCCGCGCCAGCGTCACGGCCCCGGCGAGCCCGTTGGGCCCGCTCCCC
>JBQGFI010000338.1:0-12616 GCA_052040065.1 Marmoricola sp. | reverse complement strand
ACCGACCACCGCCATCGAGCTCAGTGGGCTCACCAAGTCCTACGGCCGCACCGCGGTCCTCCGGGGCGTCGACCTGACCGTCCCGGCCGGCAGCATTCACGCGCTGCTCGGCCCCAACGGCGCCGGCAAGACCACGATCGTCCGGATCCTCGCGACGCTGGCACGGGCCGACGGCGGCACCGCGAGGGTGCAGGGCCTCGACGTGGCCACGCAGGGCGCCCGGGTGCGCGAGGCGATCAGCCTCACGGGCCAGTTCGCGGCCGTCGACGGCGTGCTCACCGGACGGGAGAACCACGTGCTCGTGGCGCGGCTGCGCCACCTCGACGCCCCCGGCGCCGTGGCCGACGCCCTCCTCGAGCGCTTCTCGCTCGTCGAGGCCGCCGGTCGCCCCGCGGCGACGTATTCCGGGGGCATGCGGCGCCGTCTCGACATCGCCATGAGCCTCATCGGCGACCCGCCCGTGGTCTTCCTCGACGAGCCCACCACGGGGCTGGACCCCCAGGGCCGCCTGGAGGTGTGGCGGGTGGTGGAGGACCTCGCCCGGCGGGGGACCACGGTGCTGCTCACCACGCAGTACCTCGAGGAGGCCGAGCAGCTCGCCGACCGGATCGCGATCCTGCACCGGGGCCGGATCATCGCCGAGGGCACGCTGGCCGAGCTCACGGCGCTGCTGCCCCCCGCCCGCGTCGAGTACGTCGAGAAGCGGCCCACCCTCGAGGAGGTCTTCCTCGCGATCACCGGGGAGCCCGAGCCCGACGACGCCGACGACGCCGACGACGCCGACGACACCGACGGCGACCTGACCCGCACGCCCCAGGAGGAGCAGCGATGACCCCGCACCCGAGCACCTACGCCGTCCGGGACACCACCGTCCTGCTGGCGCGGTCGCTGCGCCACGTCTCGCGCAGCGTCGACACCATCATCACCACGGCGGTCATGCCGATCGCCTTCCTGCTGCTCTTCGTCTACGTCTTCGGCGGGGCGATCGACACCGGGGCGGGCGTGGGGGCCGACGGCTACGTCGACTACCTGCTGCCCGGCATCCTTCTGATGACCATCGCCACCGGGATCTCCTACACCGCCTTCCGGCTCTTCCTCGACATGAAGGGCGGCATCGTGGAGCGCTTCACCTCGATGCCGATCGCCCGCTCGGCCGTGCTGTGGGCGCACGTGCTGACCTCGCTGGTCGCCAACCTGGTCTCGGTGACGGTCGTCGTCCTGGTCGCCCTGCTGATGGGCTTCCGCAGCAGCGCCGGCCCGCTGGCGTGGCTGGGGGTGGCCGGGCTGCTGCTGCTCTTCACCCTCGCGCTGACCTGGCTCGCCGTCGTCCCCGGCCTGAGCGCCACGACGCCCGACGGCGCCACGGCCTTCTCCTACCCGCTGGTCTTCCTGCCCTTCCTCAGCTCGGCCTTCGTGCCCACGGAGTCGATGCCCGGCCCGGTGCGCGCCTTCGCCGAGCACCAGCCGGTCACCTCCGTGGTCGACAGCATCCGCGGTCTCCTGGCGGGGCAGCCGGTCGGCCAGGAGACCGCGCTCGCCGTGGCCTGGTGCGTGGGTCTGCTCGTGGTCGCCTACGCCCTGGCGATGTCGACCTACCGCCGGCGGCTCGGGTGAGCGGCGCGGTCCGCTCGCGGGCCGGGCGTCCGGGGAGCACAGTGGGTCCATGCTGACCATCGGCCAGCTGGCGGCGTACGCCGGCACCACCGTGCGCGCGGTCCGGCACTACCACGCCACCGGACTGCTCCCCGAGCCCGAGCGCGACCACTCCGGCTACCGGCGCTACGACGCCGCGGCGGTCGTCGAGCTGGTGCGGATCCGGACGCTCGCCGACGCCGGGGTGCCGCTCGCGCGGGTCCGCGACCTGCTCGACGCCGACCAGGACCGCTTCGACGCCGCCGTGGCCGAGATCGACCGGCGGCTGCGCGGGGAGATCCGGGAGCGGCAGCGGCACCGGGACCGGATCGCCCGGCTCGCCGCGGGTGACAGCCTCGCGCTTCCGGCGGAGGCGGTGGCCTACCTGGCCCGGCTGCGCGAGCTGGGCTTCGGCGAGGAGTTCGTCGAGGCCGAGCGGGACGCCTGGATCCTGGTCGCCGCCAAGCTGCCGGAGCAGATGCCGCGCTACATGGAGCTCAAGGAGCAGCAGCTCGACGACCCGGCCAGCCTGGGCCTGCTGCGCGACCTGGCGGAGGCGGTCTCGTGGGAGCCCGACGACCCCCGGCTCGTGGGCGTCTGCGACACGCTGGTGGGTCTGCTCGAGGAGGCGTACGCGGCCGGTGCGTGGGACGACTCCCACGACGGGCTCACCGACGACCTCGAGGAGCTGCTGGACGGCGTCTTCCTCGACAAGGTCCCGGCCGCGCGACGGCTGCTCGAGCTGCTCGAGGAGCGGGGCTACAGCGGCTGGACCCGGCTGGAGCGCCTCGACCGCGCGGTGGGCTAGCCGTCGACGCCGGCGGCCTGGACCGTCGCGAGGTCGCGGCGGGCGTAGCGCAGGTGGTCGACGTGCTCGCGCTGCAGCACGGTGAAGCACTGCGCGACCGTCGCGGTCTCCTCGCCCCACACCGGCGGGGCGATCGCGATCGTGCGCGACTCGGAGAGCTGCTCGTCGGTCAGGGTGGCGAGCTCGGAGCGGACGTCGTGCTGGCGGCCGCGCAGGACCTCGACGGCCTCCTCCCAGGTCGGGTCGGCGGCGGGGTCGAGCCCGATCGTCGTCCAGTGCTCCGCGGGGAAGTCGGTGGGCGGGACGCCGGCCGGGTGGTAGGCGTGCTCGGTGCCGCGCAGCATCCGCCCGAGCCAGCCGTCGACGGCGAAGACGAGGTGGCGGACCGTCTCGAGCAGCGACCACTCGCCGGCCACCCGGGTGCGGCGCACGTCGTCGGGGAGCGGCGCGGCCTCGGCGTAGAGCTCCTCCCACAGGCGCTCGACCGTGGCCCACATCGCGCGGTGGTCGTCGGCGGTGCGCACGGCGCGCAGCTGCACCCGCTCGGGGTGGCGCTCGTCGAGGACGTCGGAGACCAGCTGCCAGACCTCGACCCCCTCGACCACCACCTCGGCGGGGTCGCCGGCGAAGGAGGAGATCTCGATCCGCCCCAGCACGCTGCCGACGATGCGCATCCCGTCGAGGTAGGACTCCCGGATCGTCACGCCGCGCAGGTCGCTGCCGCTGACCGCGGCGCCGCCGAGGTCGCAGGTGTCGATCGTGGCGCCCTTGAGCTCGGCGCTGCGGTGGAGGGTGCGTGGCTCGCTCATGGGCGCACGCTAGACCCGACCAGCGACAGCCCGGTGGCACGGCGTCTGGCGCGGTACAGCACCCTGGTGGGGTGACGACCGCGACCGCACCCGACGTCCGCGCCGCGCGGGACGCCGTCGGCGTGACCTTCTTCCTCAACGGGCTGCTCTTCGCCACCTGGATCTCCCGGATCCCCCAGGCGCGCGACTCGCTGGAGCTGACCAACTCCCAGCTCGGGGTGCTGCTGCTCGCGCTCGCGGCGGGCTCGATCCTGGCCATGCCGACGGCCGGCACGGTGATCGCCCGCTTCGGCACGCGCACCGTCACCCGGGTCTCGGGGCTCGGCCTGCTCGTCGGCCAGGTCTCGGTGGCCTTCGCGATGGTGGCCGAGCAGGTCCCGCTCGCGGCCCTCGCCCTCTTCGTCGCCGGCGCCGGCACCGGGCTGTGGGACGTGGCGATGAACGTCGAGGGCGCCCAGGTCGAGCGCGAGCTCGGGCGCACCGTGATGCCCCGCTTCCACGCCGCCTTCAGCTTCGGCACCGTGGCCGGCTCGGGCCTCGGCGCGGCCGCGATCGCCGTCGGCGTCCCGGTGCTCGGCCACCTCCCGGTGCTCTCGCTCCTGGCCGTGGCCACCCTGCTCTGGGTGACCCGTGCCTTCCTCCCCGACGTCCCGCCCGTCGAGGACGACGGGCCGCAGCCGTCGGCGTGGAGCGCCTGGACCGAGCCGCGGACCCTGCTGATCGGCCTGATGGTGCTCGCCCTGGCACTGACCGAGGGCACCGCCAACGACTGGCTCGCGCTGGCGCTGGTCGACGGCTACGACGTCGAGCACTGGGTCGGGGTCGCCGGCTTCGCCGTCTTCGTCACCGCGATGACGGCCGGCCGCCTCGTCGGTCCGCTCCTGCTCGACCGGTGGGGCCGGGTGCCGGTGCTCTGGTCGACGATGGCCGCGGCCGGCGGTGGCGTGCTCCTGATCGTGTACGGCGGCCACCCCGCGCTCGTGGTCGGCGGCATCCTGCTGTGGGGCGTGGGTGCCTCGCTCGGCTTCCCCGTCGGCATGAGCGCCGCCGCCGACGACCCCCGCCGCGCCGCCGCGCGGGTCAGCGTCGTGTCGACCATCGGGTACGCCGCCTTCCTCGCCGGCCCCCCGCTGCTCGGCTTCGTGGCCGACCGCGTCGGCACCCTGCAGGCGCTCCTCGTCGTCGCCCTGGTGCTGGTGCCGAGCGCGCTGGTGGTGCCCAGCGCCCGCGAGCCGCGACGTGGCGCGCAGCGGGCTGGGTGAGGGCTGAGAGGATCGGGCGCGTGACCGACGCGCCCCCTGACCCGCTGCCCCCGTTGGCGC
This sequence comes from Marmoricola sp., assembly GCA_052040065.1. Taxonomy (GTDB): domain Bacteria; phylum Actinomycetota; class Actinomycetes; order Propionibacteriales; family Nocardioidaceae; genus Marmoricola. Next base: position 8,045 of record JBQGFI010000338.1, on the reverse strand, counting down.
AGTGGGCGGCCGCCACCCTGGTCTTCGGCTCCAACGCGGCGGTGCTCGTCGTCGAGCTGGTGGCGCTCCGGCTGCTCGCGCCGTACCTTGGGCTGACGCTGGAGACCAACACCATCGTCATCGGCACGGCGCTGGCCGCGATCGCCCTCGGCTCCTGGCTGGGCGGGCGGGCGGCCGACGTGGTCGACCCGCGGCGCACGCTGGCGCCCCTGCTGGCGGTCTCGGGGGCCGTGGCCTCGCTGACGCCGATGGCCGTGCGCCTGGCGGGGAGCACCGGCGACGGCTCGATGCTCTTCCTCGTCGCCGGCCTGACGATCGTGGTGCCGGGCGCCCTGCTCTCGGCCGTCACGCCGATGGTCACCAAGCTCATGCTGAGCAGCCTCGCCGAGACCGGCACCGTGGTGGGCCGGCTCTCCGGCCTCGGCACCGCGGGCGCGATCTTCGGCACCGTGGTGACCGGCTTCGTGCTCATCAGCCGGGTGCCGGTCACCGGGATCATGGTCGGCCTCGGCCTGGCGCTGCTGGTCGCGGCCGTGGTCACCGAGATCGGCGTGCGCCGACGGGTCCCGCTCGCGGCGGCCGCGGCGGTGCTGGTCGCCTCCCTGGTGGGCGTGCTCGCGCCGAGCGACTGCGACGCCGAGACCACCTACCACTGCGCCTCGGTCGTGACCGACCCCGCGCGCGAGGGCGGCCGCACGCTGGTGCTCGACACGCTGCGCCACTCCTACGTCGACCTCGACGACCCGACCCACCTGGAGTTCTCCTACGTCAAGGCGCTGGCGGGGGTGACCGAGGCGAGCTTCCCGGCCGGCGAGCCGCTGGCGGCCTACCACCTGGGCGGTGGGGGCCTGACCTTCCCGCGCTACCTCGCCGCGACCCGCCCCGGCACCACCAGCGTCGTCTCCGAGATCGACGCCGGCGTGGTCGGCGTCGACCGGGAGCGGCTCGGGCTGGAGACCGGGCCAGAGCTGGAGGTGCGGGTCGAGGACGGCCGCACCGGCATCGCCGCAGTCGGCACCGACAGTCGCGACCTGGTGGTCGGCGACGCCTTCGGCGGCGTCAGCGTGCCCTGGCACCTGACCACCCGCGAGGCCGTCGGGGAGGTACGCCGCGTGCTCACCGACGACGGCGTCTACGCCGCCAACCTGATCGACTACGACCCGCTGGGCTTCGCCCGCGCCGAGGTCGCGACGCTGCGCGAGGTCTTCGACCACGTCGCGCTCGCGGCCGACCCCTACACCCTCGACCGCGGCCCGGGCGGCGGTGGCAACCTGGTCGCCGTCGCGTCCGACGCGCCGCTGGACCTGCAGGCGATCGCGGCGGGCTTCGAGGCGCAGGACGTGCCGTGGCGGGTCATCGACGGCGAGGCGCTGACCGGGTGGATCGACGGCGCGCAGGTGCTCACCGACGACTACGCGCCCGTCGACCAGCTGCTGACGAGCAGCCCGGCCTGACCGGCGCGCGTCGCCACCCGTAGGTTGCCCCCGTGGAGACGCGTGCGCTCGTGCTCGGTGGCGGCGGCATCACCGGCATCGCCTGGATGCTGGGCCTGCTGCGGGGACTGCAGCAGTCGGGGGTCGACCTGGGCACGGCCGACACGGTCGTGGGCACCAGTGCCGGCTCCGTCGTCGGCGCGCAGCTGACCTCGGGGCTCGGCCTCGAGGAGCTCTACGCCGGGCAGCTCGCGCCCGCCGACCACGAGATCGGCGCCTCCCTCTCGCGCCTGACGCTGCTGCGGATGCTGCCGCCGCTGGTGCTGCCCGGCTCCGGCCCCCGCAAGCGCGCCCGGGTGGGCCGCCTGGCGATGCGCGCGCACCCGCCGGGCGACGACCGCCGGGTCGAGGTGATCCGCTCGCGCATCGGCCTGGCCGACTGGCCCGAGCGCGACCTGCGCGTCACGGCCGTCGACGCCGAGTCGGGGGAGGCGGTGAGCTTCGAGCGCGGTGGTCCCGCCGACCTGGTGCACGCCGTCGCGGCGAGCTGCGCCGTACCCCTGGTGTGGCCGCCGGTCACCGTGGGCGGGCGACACTACGTCGACGGCGGGGTGCGCTCCACCGCCAACGCCGACCTGGCCCAGGGGGCCGACCGCGTCGTTGTCCTCGCGCCGCTGCCCAAGGCGCTGACGAAGCGGTCCTCGATCCCGGCCCAGCTCGCCCGCACGGGGGCACGTCACACCGCGGTGGTGAGCCCGGACGCGCAGGCGCTCGCCGACATCGGCACCAACGTGCTCGACCCGACCAAGCGGGCGGACGCCGCGCGCGCCGGGTTGCGGCAGTCGGCCGACGTGGTCGACGTCGTCCGCGACGCCTGGGGCTGAGCGGTTCAGCCGAGCTGCTTGCGCCGACTCCCGGTGAGGGCCTCCGCGGTGCCGACGAGCAGCACCGACGCGACGACGGCCAGGACGAAGCCGAGGATGTTGAGCTCCCAGATCGAGCCGGTGCCGAGCACCCACGCGATGGTGCCGCCGATCACCGAGCCGACCATGCCCAGGCCCATGGTGGCCAGGATGCCGAGGTCCTGCTTGCCGGACTTGAACAGACGCGCGAGCGCACCGATGACGAGCCCCGCGATGATGAAACCGAACATGGCGACCTCCCTCGTGATGCCTTCACGCTAGCCGAGGGCTGGTCGCGCCTCCCGGCTTGGAGGACTCCGGAGACTGGCCGCATGCCCGCCCGTCCACCCGCTCGTCCGCCCGCCCGCCGGTCCGTCCCGGTGCTGCCGGTCGTCGCGGTCGTCGTGGCCGCCGGGCTGGTCGCCGCCCTGCTGGTCGCGCTGCAGCGGCCCGAGCTGCTCAGCCGGGCCGTGCCGGGCGTGCCCGACTGCACCGTCACCGTCGGCGACACCGAGGTCGGCCTCGACGCGGAGCAGGCCCGACGGGCAGCGTCGGTCGCCGCCCGCTCGATGCGGCTCGACCTGCCGCAGCGCACCACCACGGCCGCCTTCACCGGGGAGCTGGAGCTCGACGAGGACGACGCCGCCGTCGTGGCCGCCGCCCTCAAGGGCGGTCGCCCCGGTGCCCTCACCTGCCTGGCCGGCGGCGCCGACGAGCCGGAGCCCGACGGTCTCGACGAGCGCGGCCTGACCGGGCGCGCCGCGGCCGTCCGCGCCGACGTGCTGGAGGCCTTCGGCGAGCAGCAGCTGGGCGGCTTCGCCCCCGGCGGCGTGAGCGACGGCCACATGCCGGGCTCGGCCCACTACGAGGGCCGTGCGGTCGACATCTTCTACCGCCCCGTCGACGAGGCCAACCTGCGCCGGGGCTGGGCCACCGCGCACTACCTCGTCGCCCACGCCGACCGGCTCGACGTCGACACGGTGATCTTCGACGGCCGGATCTGGACCGCGCGGCGCGCGGTCCAGGGCTGGCGCGAGTACACCCCCGACACCTCCGGCCGCTCAGCCGAGGTCGCGGCCATCCTCGAGCACCGCGACCACGTGCACGTCGACGTGGCGGACTGAGGCTCACCCGCCCCGCAGCCGCGCCAGCCGGTCGCGCAGCCGCTCGACGCGGTGGGCGTTGTCGGGGAGGGCGACGTAGTCCTCGCCGTGGGAGAGCAGCAGGGCGTCGTCGAGGCGGCGCACGGCGCCGGGCGGGTAGCGGTACTCCATGCGCGCGGCGATCTCGTCGTCGTCGACGGCGCGCAGCGTCTCGCCCAGCGCGGAGAGCGAGGTGATGCCGAGGCCGCGCAGCAGGTCGGCGACCCAGGCGTAGTGGTCGGTGCGCGACCAGCCGGCGTCGTCGTACTGCCCGGCGAGGAAGGCCGCGAGCTCGCGCGGCTCGATGCTGTCGGGGTGCGCCGCGGGCGGCGGCGGGACGGCGCGCAGCGTGCGGCGGATGGTGGCGAACTCCTGGTCGGCGAGCTCGAGCAGCCCGGCGGCGAGGGTGAAGCGGCGGTCGAAGTCGCGGGCGTGCTCGGGCGGCACCGTGCCCTTGTAGCGGATGTCGTGCTCGAACTCCGCCCACGCGTGCTGCAGCACGGTGCGGATCTGCACCTGCGCGATGAGTCCGTCGGTCGCCTCGTCGTCGTCGAGCGCGAGCAGGAGGTGGCGGCTGGCGTAGCCGAAGCGGCCCTCGCTCGCGGTCTCGCGACCCCAGTCGCGGTCCTCCAGCACCCGCGCGGAGTCGTGGAGCAGCTCGGCGACCGCCGCGACGTCGGCGTGCACGTAGGTGATCACCCGCAGCCCGACCTGGTCGGTGATCCGGGCCATCGGCTCGGGGTAGAGCCGCTCGCCCTCGGGTCCGCGGCGCTGCGCCTTCTCCGCGAAGGACGCCACGGTCTTGGTGCGGCTGGTCACCGAGAGGTAGTTGATGCCGCCGTCGTCGAGCACGTCGGTCACCCGGGCGGCGAAGACCGGCTCGGCGGCCAGCAGCCGCGGTCGGCGGCGGGCGTACTCCGCGACGGCCTCCAGGGGGTCGGTCGGCGAGGAGACGGGCTCGCGGGCGCCCCGCGGCGTGGGCTCGAGGTCGGGGGGCAGCGTCGGGGTCGTGATGACGCCGGTCTCCGGCGTGCCGTACGTCGTGACGTCGTCGGGGCGGCGGGTGGCGAAGAGGGCGACGTAGGCGCAGACCACGGCGTCGACCTGGTCCTCCACCACGCGCAGGTCGGCCTTGCGGGCCGCCTGCTCGGCGGCGCTGCGCAGCGCCTGCCAGCCGGTGCCCTGCAGCTGCAGCGCGGGCTCGGCGTCCTCGAGCCCCTCGACGAAGCCCATCAGCGCGAGCAGCTCGCCGCGCAGCAGCTCCAGGTCGCGGCCGGTCTTCTGCTTGTACTTCAGGGTGCGGCCGAGGCCGAAGAGGGAGATGGTGGCGGCGTGGGGGTAGACCTCGAGCGCCCGGCTCGACCCCGACGCGGGGTCGAGCGAGAGCCCCAGCCGTGCGGCCAGCCGGCCGGCGCGGGTGCCGTCGGCGAACTCGGGCTTGGCGGTGTTGCTGGGGTGCGCACCGGCGTCGAAGCGGGCGAAGTCGGCGTTGAGCTCCCGCTCCGCGGGCCGGTTGCCGGTCGGGTTGGTCACGATCAGCGGCGCGTCCATCGCCACCACGCAGGGCGCGCTCGCGTAGGGCGAGACCAGGGCGAGGATCTCCTCGTCGGTGCGCACGGAGGCCACCTCGACGAGCCGGCCGGCGTCGTCGAGCACGGCGACGCCGGTGGGGCGGCGGTAGCCCCAGGCCAGGTCGAGGCCGACGAACCAGGTGCCCTCGGCTGCGGGAGTGCTCATGCCCCCACCATCCCGTGCACGGCCAGCGGGTGGTGCAGCTCGGTCTCCTCGTAGCGCAGGTGCGAGAGCAGCGTGTCGGTGAGCCGGTCGACCTCGCGCGAGAGCGCCTCCAGGGCGGCCGAGGTGTCCCGGGGCTCGGCCGCCACGAGGGCGACCAGCCGCTGGTCGACCTGCTCGAGCACGTCGTGGATCACGTGGTGCTCGGCCTCCAGCCGCTCCACGACCGGACGTGCGTCGGGGTCGCGGGAGGCGAGGTGGGGGAGCATCGACCGGTCCTCGAGGGTGTGGTGGCCGGTGACGATGCGGCAGTAGGACTCGCAGTAGGCACCGAGCGTCCAGTTGTTCTGCCGCATGGTCATGGTGTTGATGGTCGAGCGGGCCTGGCCCACCTGCAGCAGCCCGCGGCGTACCTGGTCGACCACGTCGCGCAGCTGCTCGAGCTCGGCGCGCAGGGCGTCGTGCACGTCGACGAGGTGCTGTGCGGCCGCCAGCCCGGTCGCGGTGTACGCCGCTCCCGGCGGCACCGGGTAGCGCGGCCGCGTCGACTCGTCCCAGCCGTCGTGCCGGGGGGCCTCGACGGGCTCGGCCGGCGGGTGGGTCTCGACCGGCTGGCCCGAGCGCAGCGCCCGCTCGGCCGCGACCTGCTCCCGCACGGCGGGGGCGACCTCGGTGGCGAAGCGGCGGACGTCGTCGGGTGAGTCGGTGCCGAGCACGAAGGTGCTGATGCCCTCGTCGAGCGCCAGTCCGGCGAGCTGCTCGGCCCAGTCGGCCGGTGTGCCCTGCAGGAAGTCGCCGCCGCGGCCGAAGCGGCCGAAGACGTTGTACATGCGGCGCACCGCCTGCGGACCGCGTCCGTTGGCGGTGGCGCGCTCGTCGAGGCGGGCGTTGAGCTCGCCGAGCGCGGGCGGGTCGGCGTACCCCATGGAGGGGATCCACGCGTCGGCGAGGTCGGCGGTGACGCGCAGCATCCGCGGGCCGTAGGCGCCGAGCCACAGGGGCAGCGGGCGCGACGGCACCGGGCCCGCACGCAGTCCCCGCACCGGGTAGTGCTCACCGTCGAGCCGCACGCTCCCGCCGGCCCAGCACGCCCGGATGACCGCGACGGCCTCGACGAGCGCGTCGACGGCCTCCCGCGGCGTACGGCGCGGGCCGCCGGCGGCGACGATCGCGTCCCAGAAGGCGCCGGCCCCCAGGCCGAGCTCCACCCGGCCACCGGTGAGCAGGTCGAGCGAGGCCGCCCATCCGGCCAGCACCACGGGCGGGCGCAGCGGCAGGCTGGCCACGTTGGGCGCCACCGTGATCGCGGTGGTCCGGGCCCCGATCGCCGAGAGCAGCGTCAGCGCGTCGAGGTGGGCCGCCTGGTAGGGGTGGTCCTGCACCGTGACCAGGTCGAGGCCCGAGACCTCGGCGAGCTGCGCGAGCTCCAGCACGTGGTCGGGTGCGGACGCCGCGGGAGTGGGGAAGAGCCCGAAGCGGAGGTCGTGGCCGTAGTCAGGCACGGGCCCACCCTAGGGCGTCCCCGGACGCGGCCGGTCGTGGCAGCATCGCGGGGTGCGAGCACTCGTGGTGACCCGGTTCGGCGACGCGGACGTGCTGGAGCTGCGCGACCTCCCGGAGCCCACGCCCGGACCCGGCGAGGTGCTGGTCGCCGTCGCCGCCGCGGGGGTGAACTTCATCGACGTCTACCAGCGTCGCGGCGTCTACCCGCTCGAGCCGCCCTTCGTCGCGGGCTCGGAGGGGGCGGGCACGGTGGTGGCCGTCGGGGCGGACGTCGCGTCGCCGGCGGTCGGCGACCGGGTCGCCTGGCTGATGCTCCCGGGCGCCGGGTACGCCGAGCGCGTGGTGGTGCCGGCGGAGCGCTGCGTGCCGGTCCCCGACGACATCGACGACGAGACCGCGGCGGCGGTCATGCTGCAGGGCATCACCGCGGAGTACCTGACGCACGCCACCTACCGGGTGCAGCCGGGGGACCACGTGCTCGTGCACGCCGCGGCGGGCGGGGTGGGGCAGCTGCTCACCCGCGTCTGCGACGCGCTCGGCGCCACCGTCATCGGCACCGTCTCCACCGCCGAGAAGGCGGCCGTGGCGCGAGCGGCGGGCGCGCGGCACACCGTCGACTACACCCGCGACGACGTCGCCGGGGCGGTGGCGCGCCTCACCGACGGCCGGGGGGTCCGGGTCGCCTACGACGGGGTCGGCGCCCCGACGCAGCAGGCCAGCCTCGACAGCCTGGGACGGCGGGGCACCTACGTCGTCTTCGGCCAGTCCGGGGGCGTGCCGGCGCCGGTGGAGGCCAAGGCGCTCAGCTCGCGGGGCTCGCTCAGCTTCACCCGCCCGACCGTGGTCGACTTCGTCGTCGGGCGCGAGGAGCTGCTCGCGCGCGCCGGGCGCGTCTTCGGCTGGGTGCGCGACGGCACGGTCCCGGCCACCATCAGTGCGCGCCACCCGCTCGCCGACGGCGCCCGGGCCCAGTCCGACCTCGAGGCGAGACGCACCGTCGGCAAGCTCCTGGTGATCCCGTGAGCCGACCGCGGCCGGCTACGGCGTGACCACACCGGCCTCCTCGAGCACCGCGTCACGCAGCACGAAGGCGGGGTCCCGCTCCTCGGTCTCCTCGACGTTGCACAGCGCCACGACCGTGAGGTCGCGGTCGGGCCAGTGCTGCACGACGGCGCTCACGCCCGGGTCGCCCCCACCGTGGCCGAAGCGCCCGTCGGGGTGGAGCAGCAGGCCGTAGCCGTAGCCGAAGCCGTCACCCAGGTCGGCGTGGTGCTGGAGTGCCGACGCGGTCAGGTCGCCCAGCAGGCTGCCGTCGGCGAGGGCCCGGCACA
>JBQGFI010000337.1:0-2405 GCA_052040065.1 Marmoricola sp. | reverse complement strand
CGGCGGACGATCAGGGCATGGAGCAACACGTGCAGGCCGTGGTCGGTCAGGTCGTCGTCGGTGTCGACGGGAGGTCGCGCACGGCGCCCGCGCTGCGGCGTGCGGCGGAGGTGGCGCAGGAGCAGGGCGTGCCGCTGCGCCTCGTGCACGTCACGCCGTCGGTGGTGCTCGACGGCGCGGGGGACGTCGCGGCTGCCGGCGAGGCGATCGCCTCCGCGGTGCTCGACGGGGCGACGGCCCTCGTCGAGGGCCGCTGGCCCGGCGTGAGCGTCCAGCGCACCCACCGGGTCGGCGCGCGCTCCGACGGCCTCGCCCGGGCGGCGGGTCCCGACGACCTCGTGGTGCTCGGGCGCGCCCACCGCGACGGCCCGGTCTGGTGGCCCCACGGGAGCCTGGCCGCGAGCGTCGCCGCCCGCCACGCCGGCCCGGTGCTCGTGGTGCCGGAGGTCGGCGACGGGTCGGCGACCGGCAGGGCCGTGGTCGGGTCCACGGCCTCCGGCACCGCCGAGCCCGGCCTGGCCACGCTCTTCGACTGGGCCGGGCACCACGACGCCACGCTCGCCTTCGTGCACGCATGGTGGGTTCCCGATCCCTACGTCGACCTCGCCGAGCAGCGCACCCACGCCGTCGAGCACGAGGAGCGGACGCTGACCCGGCTCCAGCGCACGCTGGCCCCGCACCGCGCCGCCCACCCGGAGGTCGCGGTCGAGGTCCGGGTGCGGCACGGGCGACCGGTGCACGTGCTGCTCGCCGAGTCGGCCGAGGCCGACCTGCTGGTGCTGCCGCGCGAGCACACGCACCGCTGGCTACCCGGGCACGTCGGCACCACGACGAGGGCGCTGCTGCGCGAGTCGCGGGTGCCCGTCCTCCTGCTCCCGGCGTACGCCGCGGGCGGGGCCGACGACCTGAGGCTGGAGGACCACGGTGAGCTGGTCCGGTGACGCGCGGCGGCGACTCCTCCTGGTCCTCGCCGGACTGACGTCGGTCGCGGCGTGGGTCGGCGCCGCCCAGCTGGTGCTCGACCTCTACACACCGCCGGTGTCGGACCTCGAGCCGCTGGGGCTCGACAGCTGGCTGCTCCCCGGCCTGTGGCTGGCTGCCTCGGTCGCCGTCCCGTGCCTGGTCGTCGCCGTGCTGGCGTATCGCGGCTCGCCCCGCGTCGGTCCGGCTGGCCTGGTCGCGGCCGGCCTCCTCGGCGTCGAGCTGGCCGTCCAGGTGCCGTTCGTCGGCCTCGACCGGCTGCAGGCGGTGATGGGGACGGTGGCGGTGGTGATCGGGGTGCTCGGCGCCGCGGAGCTCCTCAGCTCGCGCGCCGTCCGGACGCCAACGTCCACCCGACCGTGACCAGCACGGCTCCGAGCAGCGACCCGATCAGCCCGCTGGGACGCAGGGCCAGGCCGTCTCCGAGCGCGATGCTGGCGAGCAGCCCGCCCACGAACGACCCGACCAGGCCGCAGGCCAGCGCGACCGGCCAGTCGATGTCGCGCCAAGGGACGCCGACGATCAGCTGGGCCAGCCCGCCGACGACGACGCCGAAGAGGATGAGGGCGATGATCAGCACCTCCCCAGCCTCGGGCAGCGCGGCGAGTTCCTGATCACCCGCGCCGGGTGAGCGGAGCGGACCGGAATTCGGTGGTGCCGGGTGTGCTCCGGGGGCCACCATCTCCAGCATCGCCTGGCGGCAGCAGACGGTCGAGACGGCCTGCCGCCAGGCGGCCGACCGGCGCGTTTCGGCGCCACCGACGACAACGACTAGATTGCGTCGGCGTGAGTGCCCAGGCCCCTTCCGCAGTCCTCCTCGTCCGCGCGACCAAGTTCCTCCCGAACCCCTCGACCGCGGCCGACAACGCCTTCCAGGCCGACGTGCCGGAGGGCGAGTCGCCGGAGCTCCTCTCGGCCCGCGCCACGGCCGAGATGGATGCCGTGGCCGACGCGCTGCGGTCGGTCGGCGTCCGCGTCCACGTCTTCGACGACGAGGACCACACCCGTCCCGACAGCGTCTTCCCGAACAACTGGATCTCCACCCACGCCGGGGGCATGGTCGGCGTCTTCCCGATGTATGCCTCCAACCGGCGCCACGAGCGGCGCGCCGACGTCCTGGAGCTCCTCAAGTCGCACTTCCGGGTCCAGACGATCGTCGACTACTCCGGCCTCGAGCCGGACGGCATCTTCCTCGAGGGCACCGGTGCGATGGTGCTCGACCACGTCTCGCGCGTCGCCTACACGGCCGTCAGCCACCGCGCCGACACCCACGTCCTCGAGCGGTTCTGCACCGACTTCAACTACGAGCCGATGGCCTTCGAGGCCGTCGACTCCGGCGGCGTGCCGGTCTACCACACCAACGTCATGGCCTGCGTCGGCACCGACGTCGCCCTGATCGCGCTCGACATGATCCCCGACGAGCA
>JBQGFI010000336.1:0-1993 GCA_052040065.1 Marmoricola sp. | reverse complement strand
GAGCTCGAGCACGCAGGGCGTGAGGTGCTCCCCGCAGAGCCGGCCGATGATGCGGCCCACGGGGGTCGAGCCGGTGAAGTTGACGCGGCGGACCGCCGGGTGGGCGATCATCGCCTCCACCACCGCGGCGGCGTCGTCGGGCGCGTGGCTGACGAAGTTGACGACCCCGTCCGGCAGGCCGGCCTCGAGCAGGGCGTCGACGACGAGGCGGTGCACGCGCGGGCACTTCTCGCTCGCCTTGAGCACCACGGTGTTGCCCACGGCCAGCGGCGTCGCCAGCGCTCGCACGCCGAGGATGACCGGCGCGTTCCACGGCGCCATGCCGAGCACCACCCCGGCGGGCTGACGCACCGCCATGGCGAGGCTGCCGGGCACGTCGGAGGGCAGCGTCTCGCCGCGCACCTGCGTCGTGAGCGCCGCCGCCTCGGTCAGCACACCGGCGGCCAGAGCCACGTTGAAGCCGCCCCAGGCGCCCGTCGCGCCCGTCTCGGCGGTGACCGCGGCGACGATGTCGTCGGTGCGCCCGCGCAGGGCGTCCGCCGCCTTCAGCAGCAGGGCGCGACGCTCGGCCGGGGAGGTGGCCGCCCACGCCGGGAACGCCGCTCCGGCGGCCTCGACGGCGGCGACCGCGTCGGCGACGGAGCCTGCGGCGGCCTCCGTCACGACGTCGCCGCTGACCGGGTTGCGCCGCGCGAAGGTGGCGCCGGACGCCGCCGGACGGTCGCTCCCGCCGATGGACAGGTGCACCTGGTGGCTCACGGTGGCTCGCTCTCTGCAGGAGGTGGGGACGCGCTGCCGGTACCCCGTGACGGGGTGCCCCACCACGTCGAGCCCGGGCCTAGGGTGCTGCCCATGTCCGAACTGACCGTCATCGTCCTCGCCGCCGGCGGCGGCACGCGCATGAAGAGCGCGACCGCCAAGGTGCTGCACCGCGTCGGCGGACGCAGCATGGTGGGCCACGTGCTCGCCGCGGTGCGCTCGCTGGAGCCGCGCCGCGTCGTCGTGGTCGTGGGGCACGGCCGCGACCAGGTGGCGCCCCACGTGCAGCAGCTGCTCCCCGAGGCCACCATCGCGGTGCAGGAGACCCAGGAGGGCACCGGTCACGCCGTCATGGTCGGGTACGCCGCCGTGCCCGAGGAGGAGCGCCGCGGCACCGTCGTGGTGGCCTCGGCCGACACCCCGCTGCTGCGGGGCGAGAGCCTGCGCGCCCTCGTCGCCGACCACGAGGCGGGGGAGCGCGCCGTCAGCATCCTCTCCGGCGTGGTGCCCGACCCGACCGGCTACGGGCGGGTGCTGCGCGACGCCGCGGGGGCGGTCACCGGCATCGTGGAGCAGAAGGACGCGACGCAGGAGCAGCGCGCGGTCGCGGAGATCAACAGCGGCATCCTGGCGATGGACGCCGCCTGGCTCGGCGGCGCGCTGCCCCGGCTGTCCAACGACAACGCCGCCGGCGAGTACTACCTCACCGACACCGTGGCACTGGCCCGCGACGACGGCCTGGCCGTCGGCGCGCACGTGCTCGACGACGTCATCCAGACCGAGGGCGCCAACGACCGCGTACAGCTGGCCGCGCTCGCCCGGGTGCTCAACCAGCGGGTGCTGGAGCGCTGGATGCGCGAGGGCGTCAGCGTGCTCGACCCCGAGACCACCTGGGTCGAGTCCGACGTGGTGCTCGCGCGCGACGTGACGCTGCTGCCGGGCACCCAGCTGCTCGGCGCCACGGTGGTGGGGGAGGGCGCGGTGGTCGGGCCCGACACCACGCTGGAGGACGTCGAGGTCGGCGCCGGGGCACGCGTCGTCCGCACCCACGCGCAGCTCGCGGTGGTCGGCGAGGGCGCCCAGGTCGGCCCGTTCGCCTACCTGCGGCCGGGCACCGAGCTGGGCGCGCGCGGCAAGATCGGCACCTTCGTGGAGACCAAGAACGCCCGGATCGGGGCGGGGGCCAAGGTGCCCCACCTCTCCTACGTCGGTGACGCCGAGATCGGCGAGGGCA
>JBQGFI010000335.1:0-12022 GCA_052040065.1 Marmoricola sp. | reverse complement strand
ATCCCAACCTGTCGAGCCGCTCGAGAGCCCCGACACCGAGCCCGACACCGCCCTCGACATCACGCCGGCACCGGTGCGTCGTGGGCAGGCGTTCTGCGAGCTGCTGGAGCGCCTCCGCGCCGAGGACCTCCCCGCCACCGGTGGCGGTGACGCGACCGTGGTGGTCACCATGACCCTCGGCGACCTCGAGGCCCGGCTCGACCAGGCGGGCGTCGCCACCCTCGACACCGGTGCCCGGATCTCCGCACGCGAGGCCCGCCGGCTGGCCGCCCGCCACCGGCTCATCCCCGCGGTGCTCGGCGGCGCCGGCCAGGTCCTCGACCTCGGCGCCACCCAGCGGCTCTTCACCAAGGCCCAGCGTCTGGCCCTGACCATCGCCCAGCGCACCTGTCGCGCCGAGCACTGCACGGTGCGTGCGGCGATGTGCCAGGTCGACCACGTCATCCCCTGGGCCCGGGGCGGGCCCACCGACCTGGCCAACGGCCGGCTGCTGTGCGGGCCGCACCATCGCCGCCTGACCCACCCCGGCTACCGCCACGAGACGACCGCAGACGGCCGCGTCCGCTTCCACCGACGCGAGTGACGAGCCCGGGCGCCGAGGTCTCGAGACGGTTGCTGCGCAACCTCCTCGACCACCCGGGGGCGCGACCTCCTCGACCACCCGCAGGCGCGCGCGACCTCCGGGACCACCCGGCCTCTCGGGTGGTCGAGGAAGGCGCGCAGCGCCTGTCTCGAGACCCGGCGAGCGGTCAGGCGGGGGTGGGGTGGCTGTCGGTGCCGGAGTCGGTCGCCGGAGCGAGGTCGTCGGTCGCAGGGCTCTTGCGGACGGCGAAGGCCATGGCGACCAGGGCTGCGCCCCAGAAGAGCGCGAGGACGCCCAGCACCACGGTGAGGCTGAGGGCGGCGCGGCCGGGGTTGGCCACGAAGAGGACGCCGAGCACCAGGTCCAGCACGGCGCCGAGGGCGAGCAGCAGCCGAGCGCTGCCGGCCATGCCGGGGCGGAAGGCGCCCACGCCCTCGAAGACGCCGCGCACCAGCAGCCAGATGCCCAGCACCCAGGTCAGCACGAGGGCCGTGGCGCCGGGGCGCGTGATGGCGTAGACGCCGGCGAGCACGGCGACGAGCGCCATCGCGAGGGCCAGCGCCTTCTGGCCCCCGCTGCCGTGCTGAAAGGCCTCCACCGCCAGGCCGATCCCGTCGGCCAGCGCCCACGCGCCCCACAGCAGGGCCAGCGCGATGACGGTGGAGACCGGCCACAGGATGGCCACCAGGCCGAAGATGATGCCGACGACGCCGCGCAGCAGCAGCATCGTCCACGGAACGCCGAGCTTCATGACGACCTCCTCGGGCAGGGCCCCACCGGGTAGGAGGCCCGGACACCGAAACTGTATCGCCGAAATCGCCGGACGGACCCCTACGACCTCAGGCGCACTCGAGGGCACCTTGCAGCAGCGACGGTCCGACCCAGGTGACGTCGTCGCCGCGCTCGAGGAAGTCGCGCATCGTGGTCAGGTCGCGCACCCCGCGGGGGACGACGACCGCCTCCTCCGGCTCACGCGACCTCATCGAGCTTGCCCGTCGCGACGTCGAAGACGAATCCGCGCACCTGGTCGCGGTGCGGGATGAAGGGGGAGGCCAGGATCCGCGCGACCGACTGGCGCACGTCCTCGTGCACGTCGGAGAAGGCCTCGGCCGCCCACTCCGGCTTGATGCCGGTCTCCTCCTGGATCCCGCGCTTGAAGTCGTCGTCGGTGAAGGTCAGCATCCCGCAGTCGGTGTGGTGCACGAGCACGATCTCGCGGGTGCCGAGCAGGCGCTGACTGATGGCGAGCGAGCGGATCTCGTCGTCGGTCACGACACCGCCGGCGTTGCGGATCACGTGCGCCTCGCCCTCGGCGAGCCCCAGGGCGCGGTAGACGTCGAGCCGGGCGTCCATGCAGGCGACCACGGCGACGTGCTTGGAGGGTGGGAGCGGCAGGGGACCCTGGAAGGTCTCCGCGTAGCGGGCGTTGTGGGCGAGCAGCTCGTCGGTCACGGTCATTGTGAACAACTCCTATCGAGTAAAGACAGTATGAGCGTACGCCGCCCCGCCACCCGCCGTCGCTACTCTCACGCCGTGGACACCGACCTCATGGACCTCGACGCCGTCTCGCTCGTACGACGCACGACGGCCGGTGACCTGACCGCCGCCGAGCTCGTGGAGGCCTCGCTGGCCCGGATCGCCGAGCGCGACCCCGGTCTCAACGCCTTCTCGCTCGTACGCCGCGACGAGGCGCGCGCCGAGGCCGCGGAGGTCGATGCCCGGGCCGAGCGCGGGCCGCTGCACGGGCTGCCGATCGCGATCAAGGAGGAGCTCGACGTCGCGGGTTGCGTGACGACCTTCGGCGGCCGGGGCAACAGCACGCCCGCGCGTGCGGACGCCGAGGTCGTGCGCCGCCTCCGCGCCGCCGGCGCCGTCGTGGTGGGCAAGACCCGGATGCCGGAGTTCGGCCAGTGGCCCTTCACCGAGTCCGCCGACGGCGGCATCACCCGCAACCCGTGGGACCCCACCCGCACCCCCGGCGGGTCCAGCGGCGGCACGGCCGTCGCCGTGGCCGCCGGCATGGTGCCGCTCGGCATGGGCGGTGACGGCGGCGGCTCCATCCGGATCCCCTCCGCGTGCTGCGGCCTCTACGGCCTCAAGCCGCAGCGGGGACGGGCGACGACGGCTCCGATGGAGCACCTGTGGTGGTCGCTCGGCACGGTCGGGCCGCTGACCCGCACGGTCGCCGACTCCGCGCTGGTGCACGACGTCATCGACGGCAACCTCCCCGGCGACCGCTGGACCGCGGAGCCGCCCCCGACCGACTTCGCGACCGCCGCGGCCACCGAGCCCGGCCGGCTGCGCATCGGGGTGGTCACCCAGGGGTCGAGCCCGCTGGTGCGGCTCGACCCGGTGCAGGCCGAGGTGGTGAGGGAGTACGCCGCGCTGCTCGCGGAGCTGGGCCACGACGTGCGCGAGCTGGGTGGACGGCTGCCCGACCCGACGCTCGCCTTCCTGCCGCAGTTCTTCGGCGGGGTGCGGGCCGAGGCCGAGGCGGTCGAGCACCCCGAGCGGCTCGAGCCCCGCACCCGCGAGGTGCGCCGCCTGGGTGGCTGGGCACGCCGCGGCGTGATCGAGCGTGCCATCCGGACGGGGGAGCGGCTGGGCGACGCGGTCGACGAGCGCTGGTTCGCCGGGCCTGACGCCGTCGACGTGCTGCTGACGCCGACGCTCGCCCACCGCCCTCGCGAGGTGGGGGCGGTCTCGGGCCGCGCGGTCACGATGATGCTGCGCTCCCTGCCGGTCATCGACTTCTGCGCGCTCTGGAACATCACCGGCCACCCGGCCGCCGCCGTGCCCGCGGGCGTCGGCGACGACGGGCTGCCCCACTCGGTGCAGCTGGTCGGACGCCGCCACGACGAGGCCACGCTGCTCTCGCTCTCCGCGCAGCTCGAGCGCGCCCGGCCCTGGTCGATGCCGGTGCTGTGACGCGACGGGGATGGCGCCACGGGCTGCGGGCACAGGAGCGGGGTGAGCGGTCGCGGCGACCGCTCCTGAGCGGGCGGGAGGTCCAGCGTGCCGGAGGGTGACAGCGTGTGGCTGGTCGCGCGCAAGCTCGACCGGGCGCTGCAGGGGGCGACCGTCACGCGCTCGGACTTCCGGGTGCCGCGGCTGGCCACCAGCGACCTCGCCGGGCGTGAGGTGGTCGAGCACGCGACCCACGGCAAGCACCTGCTCACCCGCTTCTCCGGCGACGTCACGCTCCACAGCCACCTGCTCATGGACGGCTCCTGGAAGACGACCGGGCCCGGCAAGCGGCTCCCCGGGCGCTTCATGCCGCAGGTGCGGGTGCTGCTCGCCGTCGACAGCGGCCAGACGGCGTACGGGCTCAAGATCCACCGCCTCGAGCTGGTGCGCACCTCCGAGGAGCACCGTGTCGTCGGCCACCTCGGTCCCGACCCGCTGCGCGACGACTGGGACCCCGCCGAGGCCGTGCGTCGGCTCCGCGCCGAGCCGGAGCGCCCCTTCGTCGCCGCGCTGCTCGACCAGCGGCTGATGGCGGGGCTGGGCAACCTGTGGGTCAACGAGCTCGCCTTCCTGACCGGGGTGAGCCCGTGGACGCCGATCGGCGAGGTCGACGTGGAGCGGCTGGTCGAGCGGGCCGCCGAGGCGCTGCACCGCTCCGCCACGACCAACGGCGCCTACCAGGTCACGACGGGCAACCCGACGCGCGGCGAGACCCACTGGGTCTCCGGGCGGCAGCGCAAGCGGTGCCTGCGGTGCGGTGACCAGGTGCAGATGGTCGAGGAGGTCGCCAACGACCCCGAGCAGCGGCGCACCTGGTGGTGCCCGACGTGCCAGCCGGGGCCGGCGCCCGGACCGGGTCGCAGCAGCCTGCCGAGGAGCAGCGCTACGCGGTCTGCTTCCCGGGCTGCTTCTCGGTCTGCTTCCGCAGGCCCAGCTGCTCGGCGTACACCACCACGTTCTCGGTGAACTGCTCGCCGTCCCAGCCGGTGCAGGTGATCAGGACGAGGCGGTTGCCGCCGTGGTCCTGGGCGAAGATCTCCTCGTTGGACGCCGCGAGCTCGGCGACCGTCAGCGTCTCCGTGCGCTCGACCTCGTAGACCACGCGCCCGGCGTCGGTGCCGAGCGCGATGCGCTCGCCCGCGTCGAGCTTGCCGAGCCGGTCCATCACGCCGCCGCCGTCGTGCACGGTGTGGCCGGTCAGCACGGTCTGGCCGCCCTCGGCCCCGGGACGGCGCGAGCCCTTCCACCAGCCGACCACGCGCTCGTCGTCGGGCGGGTCGAGCACCCCGTCGGCGTCGAGCCGCACCGGGACGACCGGGGCGCGCAGGTCGAGGGAGGGCACCACGAGGCGGGTGGGCGTCGCGGGCGCCGACATCGGCACGAACTCGTCGTCCTCGCCGAAGCCGAGCGCGAGCCCGCCCAGGAAGAGCGCGACGAGGACGAGCCCGCCGAGCAGTCGGTCGCTCATGCCCGGTGGCGTCGCAGCGCGGACCAGCCCGCGGCTCCCGCGGCGCCGGCACCGACGGCCAGGGTCAGCCAGGGCAGCAGCCCGAGGCCCTGCTCGTCACGCTCGCCCGCCACGCCGGCGGAGACCGCGGTCGGGATCCGGGGCCGCGCCGCCGGGGGAGCGGCCGCCTCCGGCTCGGGTGCGGGGGCCGCCTCGGAGACGACCCGGTCGGCCGGGCCGCAGCCCACCGACCCGACCTTGACGTCGAGCGCCGCCCCACCCAGCTGCTCGGCCGCGACGGGCAGCACCTCGGCGTGCAGCGCGGTCACGCGGATGGAGTCGGAGGTCGGACGGGTCTGCTCGTTGAGCGTGATCCGCAGGACGTTGTCCTCCAGGGGGGCGAGCTGGTCCTGGAGGTTGTCGCGGATGCCGGCGACGAGCTGCTCACGCACCGGGGCGATCGCCCCGGCGAGCGGTGCGGTTGCGCCGTCGAGACCCTCCTCGAGCTGCGTGGAGACGGCGCCGAGGACGAGGTCGACCACCGAGCTGAGGTCGGTGACGACGCGGGTGTTGGGGGCGGGGTTCGCCGGCAGCGAGATGGCCTCGATCTGCTCGCCACCACCGCTGAGGCTGAGCGCGGCGTTGGTGATGCTGGCCGAGCCGCTGGGGGAGCCGGAGGTCACGGCGCAGCGGCCCTCGATGGCGTCGAAGCCCATCGAGAGCCCCAGGGGGCCCACCTGCTCGTCGACCTGGCCGATGGCGTCGGCGATGATCGCGTCGAGCTCCTCGGACCCATCGTCGAGACCCCCGAGGATCGGGGCGAGCGCCTCGGTGAGCTCCGGGGGCAGCTGGTCGGTGGGGGGCGCCTCGAGCCCGAGGCCGTCGAGGCTCAGGTCGGTCAGCGACCCGCTCACGGTGTCGCCCGGGTCGAGGCAGGAGCCGTCGCCGATCTGGACCACCCCACCGCCCGCCCCGGCGACGCCGGCGCAGGCGGCCGAGCGGCCGTTGGTCGCGGTGGCCTGCTGGGTCAGCACGCCGAGCTCGACGAAGCCGCCGGAGGGGATCGCGGGCGTGGTCTCGCCCGAGACGCTCTCCTGGCCGTCGTAGGTCGCGGTCACGGTGCCGGTGCCCTGGCCGTCCTGGCCGGCCGGCGCCACGGTGAGCGCGGAGGCGTCGGAGCGCGACGTGACGCCGTCGGCGTACGCCGCGACGGGCGCACCGATGACCAGCGCGGCGAGCCCGGCGACCAGCAGCGGTCGTGGACGACGAAGCATGGTGAGTTCCTCCCCGGACGGCGCGCAGCGCACGCGCCTCCTGCCAGCCCCAACGGCACGGGGCGGTGGAGGTTACGCCCGGGTAAGGACCCCGTCGGCCCGAGCCTCAGCTCGCCTTCTTGGCCTGCTTCTTGGCCGTGGTCTTCTTCGTGGTCTTCTTCGCGGTCGTCTTCGCCGACTTCTTGGCGGGCTGCTTGGTGGCCGTGGTCTTCGCGGTCTTCTTGGCAGCCGCCTTCTTCGCCGGGGCCTTCGTGGCCCGCTTCGAGGCGGCGGTCTTCCTCGCCCCGGATCCGTCGTCGGCGTCGTCGTCGGCGCTGCTCTCGCCCCGGGCCGACTTGGCCGCGTCGACGCTGCGCTGCAGCGCGGCGAGCAGGTCGACGACCTCGCCGCCCGACTTGGTGCTCTCGGGGGTGCGCTTGACCTCGCCGCCCTCGACCTTCGCGGTCACCAGCGCCTCGAGCGCCTCGCGGTAGTCGTCCTCGTACTCGTCGGGCGCGAAGTCGCCGGCGAGCGTCTGGACCAGCATCTTGGCCATCTCGACCTCGGCCGGCTTGGCGTCGGAGGTGTCGACGGAGGCGAAGTCGGGGGAGCGGATCTCGTCGGGCCACATCATCGTCTGCATCACGATGACGTCGTCGCGCACGCGCAGCACGGCCAGCGACATCCGGTTGCGCAGCGAGACCGTCACCAGGGCCATCCGGTCGGCGTCCTGCAGCGCCTCGCGCAGCAGGGCGTACGGCTTGGCGCCGGTGCCCTCGGGCTCGAGGTAGTAGCTCTTCTCGAAGAGCATCGGGTCGACCTGCTCGACGGGCACGAACTTCTCGACGCTGATCTCGCGGCTGCTCTTGGAGGGGAGCTCGGCCATGTCCTCGTCGGTGAGGATCACCATCTCGCCGTCCTCGGTCTGGTAGCCCTTGGCGATGTCGGCGTACTCGACCTCCTCGCCGTCGAGGCTGCACAGCCGCTGGTAGCGGATGCGGCCGCCGTCCTTGGCGTGCACCTGGCGGAAGGTGACGTCCTTGCTCTCGGTGGCGGCGTAGAGCTTCACGGGCACGCTGACGAGCCCGAAGCTCACCGCGCCCTTCCAGATCGCACGAGGCATCGCTGGACCGTCCTCTCCCTGTGCCACCCATGATGACCCATCAGGGCCCCGGATCTCATCGTCTCGCGTCGGGGTGCGCCCGCAGCCACGCGTCGAACGCCTCCGAGGAGGTGTACGCCGGCGTGTACCCGAAGACGAGCTTGAGCCGCGTGTTGTCGAGCACCGGTCGGTGCTGCAGGAAGGCCGTCTGCTCGGGTCCGTACGCCGTGAGGCCGAGGCGGCTGCCCACGGCGAGCGCGGCGCGCAGCACCGGCGCGGGCAGCGTGAGCGTGGGCTTGCCCAGCCGGGCGGCGATCTCGGCGACCGTCAGCGCGCCGTCGCCCGCGACGTTGAAGCAGCCCGTGGCGTCGCCGGTCACCGCACGCTCGACGACTGCGGTGACGTCGTCGTCCCACACGAAGACGAAGGGCGACGCGGAGCCGCGGATCCGCAGCAGCCGGGGGCGGGCGAAGAGCGCGGTGATCTGGTTGTCGACGGTCGTGCCCAGGATCGTGCCGATCCGCAGCACCACCTGCTGCAGCCGGGGGTGGCGCGCACGGGCCTGCGCCAGCAGCTCCTCCACCTGACGCTTGTGGTCGGCGTAGGCGAACTCGACGTTGCCCCGCAGCGGCTCGTCCTCGGTGATCCAGGAGGGGTTGTCGGCGTGGTAGCCGTACGCCGCCCCGCTGCTGCTCACCACCAGGCGCCGCACGCCGTGGGCCGTGCAGGCCTCGACCACGTGCCGGGTGCCGTCGACGTCGATGCGGTGCGCCCAGGCGCGGGTCGAGCCCGGCGGCGGGGTGACCACGCTGGCCAGGTGGACCACCACCTCGGGGCGGTGCTCGGCGACGACGGCGTCCACGCGCGCGGGGTCGGTGACGTCCATGACCACGTGCGGCGCCGCCAGGTCGGTGCTGGCCACGTCGTGCCCGGCGGCCCGCAGCCGGGTGACGACGGAGCGTCCGAGGAAGCCACCGCCGCCGGTGACCAGGACCCTCACGCCGTCACCCGGCGGCGCACGTCGTGCCGGCGCCAGACCACGGCCAGCGCCAACCCGGCGATGATGTCCCAGATGCCCCACCAGGCGGCGACCAGCGCCATGCCGCCGAGGCCGTCGAAGTAGGTGAAGACGATGAGCAGCCCGAGCCCGGCGTTGCGGATGCCGACCTCGAAGGTCATCGCCTTGGTGCTCGCCGGCGGCAGCCGGGTGGCGCGCGCGATGACGTAGCCGAGCCCGAGCGCGAGGGCGTCGTGCAGCAGCACGGCGACCAGCACCACCCCGATGTAGTCGGTGAAGATGCCCCAGTTGTTGGCGACGCCGACGACGATGATGGCCGCCAGGCCGAGGAAGCTCACCGGGCCGACGACCGCCGCCGCCCGCTGCGCGAGGGCGGGCCGCAGCCGCGCGATCGTCGTCCCGAGCACGAAGGGCACGCCGATCACGAGCCCGATCTCGACGAGCATCTCCACCGGGCTCAGCTCGATGCGCTCCAGCAGCGCGCGTCCGGTGGGGTGCAGGCTGCCCCAGAAGGCGACGTTGAGCGGCATCAGCACGATCGCCAGCAGGTTGCTCACCGCCGTCATCGACACCGAGAGCGCGACGTCGCCGCCGGCGCGGTGGGTGAGGATGTTGGAGACGTTGCCGGGCGGGCAGCAGGCCACCAGGATCATCCCCAGCGCCACGGAGCCGCGCACGCCGAGCAGCAGCGTGAGCGCGAAGGTGATCGCCGGCAGCGCGACGAACTGCGCGAGCACGCCGATGGTGATGGTGCCCGGACGGCGCGCGGCGCGGCGGAAGTCCTCCAGGTCGGTGTCGAGGGCGATCCCGAAGAGGATCAGGCCGATCACGACCTTCAGCGTCGTCAGCGACGAGGCGTCGAAGGCGATGCGGACGTCGTCGACGCTCACGGCGTCCTCACCGGGGCCACGTCGAGCAGCTCGACCTCGCGCCGCACCGCCGTGCGGTAGGCGTCCTTGTTGACGTAGTAGGCCATCCGCTCCAGGCCCAGGTAGCGGTAGCCGCCGGAGAGGTCGGGCGGCGGGCCGTGCAGGCGCCGCTCGAAGTCCGCGGCCCGCTCCGGCGCCTCCTGGCGGGCGCGGATCACGCTGGCGACCAGCTCGGCCTGCTCGTAGCGGCCCTGCCACCCGAGACCGGAGGCCTCGACCATGCCCAGCACGAAGAGTCGGGGGTCGCGTCGGCTGAAGACGTTGAGGTAGAGGTCGGGCGCCATGCCGTGCCAGTCGAGCAGGTCGGCGTCGACGAAGGGGTAGTGCAGCCGGTAGCCGGTGGCCAGCACCACCACGTCGTAGGGCTCGCGGGTGCCGTCGACGAAGCGCACCCCGTCGCCGTCGAGCCGCTCGACGTCCTTGCGCACGTGGATGTCGCCGTGACCGAGGTGGTGCAGCACCAGGCTGTTGACGATCGGGTGGCTCTCGTAGAGCTTGTGGTCGGGCTCGGGGAAGCCGAAGCGCACCGGGTCGCCGGTGAAGAGCCGCAGCAGCCGGCTGTCGACGGCCTGCTTGAGGCGGGGCGGCAGCGGCTTGCGCTGGTTGAGGGTGTCGGCGGGCCGGCCGAGCACGTACTTCGGCACGAAGTGGTAGCCCCGTCGCACGCTCAGGTCGACCGAGCGGGCGTGGTGCACGGCGTCGACGGCGATGTCGCAGCCGGAGTTGCCGGCCCCGACGACCAGCACCCGCTTGCCGGCGAGGACGGTGGGGCTCTTGTACGCCGAGGTGTGGAGCAGCTCGCCGTCGAAGCTGCCGGCGAAGGCCGGCACGTGGGGCTCGCTGAGGGTGCCGTTGGCGACCAGCACGCCGGCGTGCTCGTGCGTCTCGCCGCCGGCGGTGACCTGCCAGCCGGCGGCCCCCGGTGTCGCCGCGGTCACCTCGTGGCCGAAGCGGAAGCCGTCGCGCAGGCCGAAGTGGTCGGCGAAGTCGCCGAAGTAGCGGTGCAGCTCGCGGTGGCCGGGGTAGTCGGCCGTGCTGCGCATCGGGAACTCGGTGAACTCGGTGGTCGTGCGCGAGGAGATCAGGTGGGCCGACTCGTAGACGGTGCTGCGCGGGCCGTCGATGTCCCACAGCCCGCCGACGTCGTCGGCCAGCTCGTAGCCGACCCACGGGATCCCGAAGCGCTGCAGGTTGCGGGCGGCGGCGAGCCCCGAGGGGCCGGCGCCGATGATCGCGTACGGCGCGCTGTCACGCCCGGCACTGGACACGACCCGGATTCTGCACCATGCGGCTCGACTTCGGCGTGCCCGTGCGCGAGCGTCGCCTGCCACCATGGGCGGGTGCTGCCGATGCTCGCGACCCGAGGCGACCACGTGCCCACCGGCGCCGGGTGGGCCCACGAGGTCAAGTGGGACGGCATGCGGGTGCTCGTCGAGCACGCGGACGGCCGGCTGCGGGTCTGGTCGCGCAACCAGAACGACGTGTCGGTGAGCTTCCCGGAGCTGCAGGGCCTCGCCGCGGTGCTGCCCGAGGACACGCTGCTCGACGGCGAGGTGGTCGCGCTCGGGGAGGGCGTGCCCTCCTTCGGGGCGCTGGCCGACCGCATGCACGTGCGCGACGCCACGCGCGCCCAGCGGCTGGCCGCCACCAACCCGGTCACGCTGCTGGCCTTCGACGTGCTGCGGGTCGACGGCGAGGACCTGCTCGACCGACCGCTCGCCGAGCGCCGCGAGCGGCTGCTCGCGCTGGGGCTCGACGACGTCGCCTGGCAGGTGCCCCCGCAGTACGACGACGGGCCGATGCTGCTCGCCGCGGCCGAGGAGCAGGGTCTCGAGGGCATCGTCAGCAAGCGCCTCGCGGCGGCGTACAAGCCCGGGCGGCGCAGCCGCGACTGGCTGAAGTTCCCGATCCGTCCCACCGCGTCGTACGTCGTGGGCGGCTTCCGCTGGGAGACCGGCTCGACCCACCGGCTCGGCGCGCTGCTGGTGGGGGAGCCCGGCCCGGCGGGGCTGCGCTACCGCGGCCGGGTGGGCAGCGGGGTCAGCGGCCGGGCGGGGGTGCTGCTGGGCGAGCTGCTGGAGCCGCTGCGCACCACGACCCCGCCCTTCGCCGACGAGGTGCCGAGGGTCGACCGCCTGGGCACCGAGTGGGTCGAGCCGGTGCTGGTCGTCGACGTGCAGTACCTGCGGCTGACCACCGACGGCCGGCTCCGGCAGCCGGCGTACCGCGGCGTGCGACGTGACCTCGAGGCAGGGGAGCTGTAGTGGCGGGCAAGCAGGAGCGCACCGAGACCGCGGTCGAGGTCGACGGGCGGGTGCTGACGCTGGTCAACCTCGAGAAGGTGATGTACCCGCGCACCGGGACCACGAAGGCCGAGGTGCTGCAGTACTACGCCCAGGTCGCGCCGGTGATGCTGCCCCACCTCGCCGACCGCGCGGTGACCCGGATCCGCTGGCCGCACGGCACCGGGGACACGTCCTTCTTCGAGAAGAACGCGCCCTCCGGCACGCCGTCGTGGGTGCGCACGGTGACCGTGCCCACCACCGGCTCGCGCACGGCGTCGAGGGAGGAGGGCGAGCTGCGCTTCCCGGTGGTCGACGACCTGGCCACCCTCACCTGGCTGGTCAACCTCGCCGCGCTGGAGCTGCACGTGCACCAGTGGACCGTCACCGCCCGAGGCCGACCCCGCAACCCCGACCGCCTCGTCGTCGACCTCGACCCGG
>JBQGFI010000334.1:0-24902 GCA_052040065.1 Marmoricola sp. | reverse complement strand
GCGTCGCGCTGGACGCGCTGGATGGTCAGGTTGCGCTCGTCGATGCGCGGCACGAAGCGGATGTCGCGCAGGCCCTGCTCCTGCGCCGCGGACTCGAAGGTGAAGTGGCCGAAGCCGAGCAGCCGCCCCCACAGCGGCTTGTCGACGGTGATGTCGAGGATGCGCCCCAGCGGCATCGAGGCCTCGTGTCGGTTGAGCAGGCCGTGCACGCGGAAGACCTTGTCGCTGGTGACCACGAAGCGGTCGATGTTGCGCGAGAGGGCCATGTAGGCGCCGACCAGGATCATCGCGAGGCCGGCCAGGAAGGGGAACCAGGCGGCGTCGAGCGGCACCACCAGGAAGAGCAGCCACACGCCGAGGCCGAGCAGCGAGACCAGCGCGGGCACGACGAAGACGACGGGGTGCTTGAGCACCACGTCGGCGATCACCTCGTCGTCGACGCCGTCCTTGAGCAGCCGGTCGGAGATGTTGGGATCGGTGAGGTGGCGCCACAGGGCCCGCAGCACGGCGGCCCCGCCCCTAGGCGACGAGGCCGTTGAGGAAGCGGCTCAGCGCGTCGAAGAGACGGGAGAGCAGGTCCCAGATCGCCGTGCCGATCTCGCGGACCATGCCGGCGGCGCCGTTGGGGTCGGTGAAGAGGAACCAGAGCAGGAAGAGGACGACGACGAGCCCGACGCCCTTCTTGATCACTGCCGTCATCGCTTTGCTCCTTGCAGGGGGGAAGCCACGCCGTGGGCGCGGGACAGCAACCGTTGTACCAAGTCGCGGCCCCCTCGTGCGAGAGGCGCGCTAGGAGTCGCCCCTCGGCGTGGTGTCGACGCCGTCGAGCCGCTCGAGCAGGGCGTCGGCGGCGGCGTACGGGTCGCTGCGCCCCTCCACGACCTCGGTGGCCAGCTCGTCGAGCGCGTCGTGCTCGTGCACCCCGCGCCACTGCTCGCGCAGCGCGGTGACCGCGATCGCCTCGATCTCGTCGCGCGTGCGGCGCACCCGGCGGCGCTGCAGGTCACCGGTGTCGACGAGGTGGGCCCAGTGCTGCTCGAGGGCGTCGACGAGCTCGTCGATCCCCTCCCCCTTGCTGGCCACGGTCTTCACGATCGCCGGGCGCCAGGCCTCGGCCGGGCGCTCGGCCATGCCGAGCATCGTGCGCAGCTCGCGGCGCACCTGGTCGGCGCCGTCGCGGTCGGACTTGTTGATCACGTAGACGTCGCCGACCTCGAGGATGCCGGCCTTGGCGGCCTGCACGCCGTCGCCCATGCCGGGCGCCAGCAGCACCAGTGTGGTGTCGGCGAGCCCGGCGACCTCGACCTCGCTCTGCCCCACCCCGACGGTCTCGACGAGCACCACGTCGCACCCGGCGGCGTCGAGCACCCGCAGCGCCTGCGGCGTGGCCCACGAGAGCCCGCCGAGGTGGCCGCGGGAGGCCATCGAGCGGATGTAGACGTCGCGGTCGAGCGCGTGGTCCTGCATCCGCACCCGGTCACCCAGCAGCGCGCCGCCGGAGAAGGGGGACGACGGGTCGACGGCGAGCACGCCGACGCGCTTGCCCCGCTTGCGCAGCGCCCCGACGATCGCGTTGGTGGTGGTCGACTTGCCGACGCCCGGTGGACCCGTCAGGCCGATGACCTGGGCACCCTCGCCGTCGCCGGCCGAGGCGGCGTACGGCGCGAGCGCGGCCATCACCTC
This sequence comes from Marmoricola sp., assembly GCA_052040065.1. GTDB lineage: Bacteria > Actinomycetota > Actinomycetes > Propionibacteriales > Nocardioidaceae > Marmoricola. Next base: position 23,219 of record JBQGFI010000334.1, on the reverse strand, counting down.
GCGCAGCAGCGGCGAGGCGTCCTCGACCAGCGAGATCAGCCGGGCGACGGCACGCGGGTCCCCCTCCCGGGCCCTGCTGACCAGGGTGGGGACGTCGCCGCCCGAGCGGCGACCGACTCGCCTGCTCAGCTGCTCGGGACCTTGACCACGAGCGCGTCGCCCTGGCCGCCGCCACCGCACAGCGCGGCGACGCCGACCCCGCCGCCGCGGCGACCGAGCTCGAGCGCGAGGTGGAGCACGACGCGGGCACCGGACATGCCGACCGGGTGGCCGAGGGCGATCGCGCCGCCGTTGACGTTGACCTTCTCGGCCGGCAGGCCGAGCTCGCGGGCCGAGGCGATGCCGACCGCGGCGAAGGCCTCGTTGAACTCCACGAGGTCGACCTCGTCGACGCTCAGGCCCTCCTTCTCCAGGGCCTTGGCCGTGGCGTTGGCGGGCTGCAGCTGCAGGGTGGAGTCGGGGCCGGCGACCTGGCCGTGGGCCCCGATCTCGGCGATCCAGCTCAGGCCGAGCTCCTCGGCCTTGGCCTTGCTCATCACCACCACGGCGCAGGCGCCGTCGGAGATCTGGGAGGCGGAGCCGGCGGTGATGGTGCCCTCCTTGGCGAAGGCCGCGCGCAGCTTGCCGAGCGACTCGGCCGTGGTGTCGCCCCGCACCCCCTCGTCGGTGTCGACGACCAGCGCGTCGCCGCGGCGCTGCGGGATCTCGACCTTGACGACCTCGTCGTCGAAGAGGCCGTTCTTCCACGCCTCGGCGGCCCGCTGGTGCGACTGCGCGGCGAACTCGTCCTGCTCCTCGCGGGAGAGGCCGAGCCCGTCGCTGTTGCACTGCTCGGTCAGGCCGCCCATCGCCTGCTGCGTGGCCTGGTCGAAGAGCGCGTCGTAGGCCATCGAGTCGACCAGCGCGGTGTCGCCGTACTTGAAGCCCTCGCGCGACTTGGGCAGCAGGTGCGGGGCGTTGGTCATCGACTCCATGCCGCCGGCCACCACGACGTCGAACTCGCCGGCGCGGATCAGCTGGTCGGCGGTCGCGATCGCGTTGAGGCCCGAGAGGCAGACCTTGTTGACGGTGATGGACGGCACGCCCGCGGGCAGCCCCGCGGCGAGACCAGCGGTGCGGGCGGGGTTCTGCCCGGCACCGGCCTGGATGACCTGGCCCATGATCAGGTAGTCGACCTGGTCGGGGCTCACGCCCGCCTTCTCCAGGGCGCCCTTGATGGCGATGCCGCCGAGCTCGGCGGCCGAGAGCGACTTCAGGCCTCCCAGCAACCGGCCGATCGGGGTGCGGGCACCTGCGACGATGACGGATCCGGACATGGCGGGCCTCCTGTGACGCGACTGCGGGCTACGGGAGCGAGGTTAACGGTCGTTCGCAGCCGGACGTCAGGGTGTCGTGCACGTCACACCCGGTTGAGGGGGTCGCCGACGACGACCACACTCGGCGCATGAGCGAGACCGGTCTGCCGCAAGATCTCCCCCCGCACCTCTTCACCGCGATCGACCACGTCGGCGTCGCCGTGCCCGACCTCGACGAGGCGATCGCGACGTACACCGAGAAGTTCGGGATGGTGGTGCTCCACGAGGAGACCAACGAGGAGCAGGGCGTCCGCGAGGCGATGGTCGGCGTGGGCGACTCCGGGTCGTGCATCCAGCTGCTGGCGCCGCTCGACGAGACCTCGACGATCGCGAAGTTCCTCGACCGCAACGGCCCCGGGCTGCAGCAGCTGGCCTACCGCGTCGACGACGTCGAGCAGGTCAGCGCCGTGCTGCGCGAGCGCGGCCTCCGGCTGCTGTACGACGCCCCCAAGCGCGGCACCGCCGGCTCCCGGGTCAACTTCGTGCACCCCAAGGACGCCGGTGGCGTCCTCGTCGAGCTGGTCGAGCCCGCCACCTCGGCGCACTGACCCGCCGATCCGCCTAGCCGAAGGTGGCGTCGCTGACCACGAGCGGGTGGTCGGTGGCGAAGCGCATGGCGGCGCCGCGGTCGCGCTGGTAGTCGCTGAAGGTGAGCGACGGGCTGCCGAAGATCCAGTCGATCGCGGCGTTCTTCGGCGGCTTGCAGGTGCCGCCGCGCGAGCCGCCGGCCGCCGCCTTGAGCGGCGTACGGGAGGTGACGCGGCAGAAGTAGGTCTTGTACTCGTTCATGTCGCCGGTGACCACCTGCGGGTGCCCGGTGGCCTCGAGCCGGTTGAAGAGCCGGATCTGGCGGTCGGTGGCCTGGTCGCGCCACTTCTGGGCCGGGCCGCGCGCGTCGGCGGGGTTGTGGAAGCTGGAGACCCAGAGCTTCTTGCCCGTGGCGCGGTGCTCGAGCAGGACGTAGGGCATCTTCTTGCGCTCGCCGTGGAAGTACGGGATCACGATCAGGTGCTGCTCCTGCACCTTCCAGACCGCGGTGTTCCAGGCCACCGCGTCGGCGCCGGAGCGGGCCGGGGCCTTGATGCCGGGGTACTGCGCCCAGCCCGGCGACAGCCGCTGGAACTCGCGCCGTTGCGGGGGCTCGAACTCCTGCAGCCCGACGACGTCGACACCGTGGCCGTTCATCACGCGCTTGGCCGCGGCCATCCGCTTGTAGCTGCTGGCCCAGCCGGGCTTGTTGCCGCCCGGCTTGGTGTGGTCGTGACCGAGCACGTTGAGCGAGGCCACGGTGAAGTCGCCGCCGCCCTCGGCGACGGGGCCGGGCTCGGCCGGGGCCGGGTCGGTGGGGGCGGGCGAGGGGGCGGCAGTGGGCTCGGGCTCGGCCACGGGTGCCGGTGCCGCCGTCATGCCAGTTGCCGCCGGGGCCGTCGCGGCCGCACCGGTGGTGCCGGCGCCGACGAGCAGCGGCAGCGGTGCCCGTGTCGGGGCCACCACGGGCACGGGCTCCCAGGGGGCCGGCGCCTGGCCGGCCCGGGTCTTGGTGCGACGGGGCTGCTCGGTGGGCTCGGCGCTCGGCTGGGAGCGGAAGGTGCCGTAGCCCGCCTCGGCGGCGGGGCCGTCGGTGCCGACGGGCGCCTCGACCACGCGCTCCGCGACCGTGCCGAAGTCGGCCTCGACGGGGTCGAAGGCGCCGACCGCCCAGGCATAGGTCGTCCCGACGGTGAGGGCGACGCTGGACACGGTCAGCGTGACGACGAACTTCTCGAGCACGCGGTCACGCTAAAACGGATGAAACGGGCAGTCTTGATAATCCGGCCAGACGGGACATAAGTCCCTGGACCACGACGTGACCACCCAGTATCGACCAACGCCGACGGATCCGCGCCCGGCCCGGCATACTCGTGCCATGCCAACGCGGGGTACCTCGGGCACCACGCGCGCCTTCCTCATCGACAGCCACGACATCTTCCGGCTGGGTGCGCGGCTCTCGCTGGCCGACCACCCGCGCATCGAGGTGGTCGGCGACTGCGGCGACTTCGAGGAGGGCGTCCGGCAGGTCCAGGAGCTGCGCCCCGACGTCACCCTGGTCGGCGTCCGCTCCCACGAGCAGCCGCTGCTGCGGGAGCTGTGGCGGATCCGCACCGGCGCGCCCGGCACCCGGGTGCTGGTGCTCTCGCGACGTGCGGAGGACCACGAGCTGGCGGTGCGCTTCGGCGCCAGCGCCACGCTGGGCAAGGACGTGAGCGGCGAGGAGGTGGCCCAGGCCATCGAGGCGGCCTCGGGCGAGGCGCCGGGTCCGCACCAGGGGCCCACGGCGGGTGCCACCGCTGCCGGTGGTCACCGCTCCGAGCGTGACGCCATCGCCAACCTCACCAAGCAGGAGCGGCGCATCCTCGGGCTGATCGGCCAGGGGCTCTCCAACCGCGAGATCGCCGAGACGCTCTTCCTCGCCGAGAAGACCGTGCGCAACCACGTGACCCGGCTGCTCGCCAAGCTCGGCGTCAGCCGCCGCACCCAGGCGGCCCTGATCGCGGCCCGCCAGGGCGCGCTGCACGACTCCACCCGCCCCTGAGCCCGGCGGGTTCGGCTCAGGACGGCGACCCTCCTGCCGATCCTCCCCGTGCGGCGGACCCACGCCGCTCGCGGAAGGGTGCCCGGAGTCGTGGACGACCTCGTCACGGAGTTCCTGGTCGAGGCCCACGAGGGGCTCGACCGGGTCGACCGCGCCCTGGTGGACCTCGAACGACGCCCCGACGACGCCGCCCTGGTCGCGGAGATCTTCCGCTCGGTGCACACCATCAAGGGCACGGCGGGCTTCTTCGACTTCCACGCCCTGGAGGCCGTCACCCACGCCGGCGAGACCGTGCTGTCGCGGGTGCGCGACGGCGGTCTGGCACTGACGCCCCAGGTCACCGAGGCGCTGCTCCGCATGGTCGACGTCGTACGCCGGCTGCTCGCCGCCGTCGAGCACCAGGGCACCGAGGGCGACCTCGACGTCGCCCCCGTGCTGGCGGAGCTGGGCGCGCTCGGCGACGCACCGCCCGCCACCGGCGTCCCGCTCCTCCCGGCCGACGACGTGGAGCCGGGCGGGCTCGACCGCTCGGCCGCGGTCGACTCGACGGTCCGGGTCGACGTCGACCAGCTCGACCGGCTGCTCCGGCTCGTGGGCGAGCTGGCGCTGACGCGCAACCAGATCGTCCAGCACGCCACGGCCCCCGTGCCCGGACCGGGGCTGCTGCACGCGGCGCAGCGGCTCAGCCAGGTCGCCGGCGAGCTGCACCACCGCGTGATGCAGACCCGGCTCCAGCCCATGGACCACGTCTGGCACAAGCTCCCCCGGGTGGTGCGCGACGTGGCCGCGGCGTGCGGCAAGGACGTCGACCTGCAGCTCACCGGTGGCGACACCGAGCTCGACCGGTCGCTGCTCGAGGCGATCCGCGACCCGCTGCTGCACCTGGTCCGCAACGCCGTCGACCACGGCCTGGAGACCGCCGCGGCGCGGCTCGCCTCGGGCAAGCCCGCGGTCGGGTCGCTGGCGCTGCGCGCCTTCCACGACAGCGGGCTGGTGGTGGTGGAGGTCAGCGACGACGGCGCCGGCATCGACCCCGCCCGGATCGCCGCCGTGGCGCGCGAGCGCGGCCTGCTGCCGGCCGAGGAGCTCGACCGGATGAGCGACCGCGACCTGCTCCAGCTGGTCTTCGCGCCGGGCTTCAGCACGGCGGGCGTCGTCACCCACGTGTCGGGCCGCGGCGTGGGGATGGACGTCGTCCGTGCGCACGTGCACGCCATCGGCGGCACCGTCGAGATCGACTCGACGCCGGGGCTCGGCACCACCTGCCGGCTGCGCATCCCGCTCACCCTCGCCGTCGTCCCCGCCCTGGTCGTGGAGTCGGCGGGCGATCGCTACGCCCTGCCGCAGGCGCACGTGAGCGAGCTGATCGCGCTCGACCCGGGCCGCCACCCGCAGGCGGTCGAGGACGTCCACGGCGTGCTGGTGCACCGGCTGCGCGGGGAGCTGCTCCCCCTGGTGCGGCTCTCCGAGCTGCTCGACGTGGAGGCGGGGCACCCCGCCGACGCCCCGATGCTCGTCGCCGTCGTGCACGCCGACGGGCTGCGCGTCGGCCTCGCCCTGGACGCCGTGCTCCACAGCGAGGAGATCGTGGTCAAGCCGCTGCCGGCCCGCCTGGCCACGCTCGGGGTCTACAGCGGCGCCACCATCCTCGGCGACGGTCGCGTGGCGCTGATCCTCGACCTCCCGGCCGTGTGCCGACGCGTGCTCGGACCCGACGTCGCGCCGCACGAGCCCGCCGTCCGCTCCGACCTCGACGACCTGCCGCCCGGCCCGCGCCTGGTGGTGGCCGGGGTCGACGGCGGTCGCCTGCTCGGCATCCCGATGCGCTCGGTGACCCGGCTCGAGCGCGTGCCCGCCCGCGCCGTGCAGGTCGTGGGCGACCGGGAGATGATCCGGCTGCGCGACGACCTGCTGCCGGTGCTGCGGCTCGGCCCGGTCAGCAGCGAGGAGGTCTCGGTCGTCGTGCACACCGACAGCAGCAGCCGCGCCTCGCAGAGCGTCGCCCTGGTCGTCGACGCCGTCATCGACATCGTCGACGCCGCGGCCGCGCTCGACGGCGACGTGCACGAGCGGGGGCTGCTCGGCTCGGCCGAGTTCCGCGACCGCATCGTCGAGGTCGTCGACGTGCGCGCCGCGCTCGCCGCGTCGCGTCTCGAGGGGGCCCGATGAGCCGGCGCCTGGTCACCTTCACCCTCGACCGCGGGCTGTACGGCGTCGACGTCACCTCGGTGCGCGAGGTCCTGCGCGGGCTGCCGACGACGCGGGTGCCGCTCGCGCCGCCCGGCCTGGCCGGCCTGGTCAACCTCCGGGGCGAGGTGCTGGCCACGCTCGACCTGCGGCAGCGCCTCGGACTCGACCCCCGCGAGGAGGGCGCCGAGCCGGTGCTCGTGGTCACGCACGGGAGGTCCGAGCCGGACGCCCTGCTCGTCGACCGCATCGGCGAGGTCGTCGACGTCACCGACCTGCCCCTGCTCCCACCGCCGGAGACCCTCGACGGGCCCGCACGGCCGCTCATCGCCGGCTGCTACCCCCTGCCCGACCAGCTGTTGCTCGCGCTCGACGTCGAGCGCCTGGCCCTCGCCTAGGCGCTCACCACTCTCGGAGGACACCCCATGAAGCCCCCCATCCACTGGACGATCGGACGACGGATCTCCGTGGTCACCGCGATCGGCGTGCTGACGACCCTGCTCGTCGGCGGCATCGCGCTCCTCGTCGACGCCCGGGCCGCCGACCTCTCCCGCGAGGTGGAGTCGCGGCTGACGGCCTCGCAGCACGTGGCGCACCTCGACGGCCTGGCCGCCGAGCTGCGGGCCGACGCCTCCGACGCGCTCGTGACCGGCGACGCCGAGCGCGCCCGGGACCGGATGGGCGAGGTGGTGACCGAGTCGGACGCCGAGCTGCGCGAGCTGGCCGCGCTCCCCCTCGGCACCGCCGAGGCGCAGCGGGTCGCGGACCTCGGCGCCGAGCTCGACCAGTACGTGGCCGAGGTCGACGCCGTGCTCGACGACGGCGACGCCACGGCCGCCGCCGCCCAGGAGGACCTGCGCCGGGCGCACACCCGGATCGACGAGAGCCTCGGCGCGACCGTGGGCGGCCTCGAGGAGGCCGGCCGGGCCAGTGTCGTGGAGCTGCGCGAGAGCCAGGCGACGTCCCGGACCTGGCTGCTCGCGGTCGGCCTGCTCGGCTGCCTCGCGCTGGTCCTCCTCACCGTCGCCGTCACCCGGAGCCTGGTGCGCCCGCTGGAGCAGGCCGTGCACGCCGTCGAGCGCTTCGCCGAGGGCGACCTGACCCACCGGCTCCCGGAGACCTCGAGCGGGACCGTGGGTGACCTGCAGCTCGCCGTCAACCGCTCGCTCGACCAGGCCACCGTGATCCTGGGTGCCTTCACCGCCACCGCCGACGCGGTGGCCGCCGCCTCGGAGGAGCTCGCGCGCAACGTCCAGACCCTGGCCGACGGCGCGGAGCAGATGGGCGCCTCGATCCGCGAGATCGCCCACTCGGCCAACGAGGCCGCCCGCGTCGCCGCGCACGCGGTGACGGTGGTCGACGCCACCAACGACTCGGTCGGCAAGCTCGGCGTCTCGAGCCAGGAGATCGGCAACGTGGTCAAGGTGATCACCTCGATCGCCGAGCAGACCAACCTGCTCGCCCTCAACGCCACCATCGAGGCCGCGCGCGCCGGCGACGCCGGCAAGGGCTTCGCGGTGGTCGCCAACGAGGTCAAGGAGCTGGCCCAGGAGACCGCCCGCGCCACCGACGACATCGCCCGCCGGGTGGAGACCATCCAGGGCGACACCCTGGGTGCGGTCGACGCGATCACCGAGATCTCCTCGATCATCACCACGATCAGCGACTACCAGCTCACCATCGCCTCCGCGGTCGAGCAGCAGACCGCCACCACCAACGAGATGGGGCACAACGTCGCCGAGGCCTCCACCGGCTCGGTCGAGATCGCCAGCAACATCGGTGGCGTCGCGACCGCGGCCTCGGCGACCACCACGACCGTCGAGCAGACCTCCACCGCGGTGGCGGAGCTGGCGCGGATGGCCTCCGACCTGCGGCTGCAGGTCGCGATGTTCCGGTTCTGAGCGGCCCCGAGGTGGCGGGCACGCTCCGGGTGCTGGTGGCCGAGCGGCCGGCTGCCCCGGGACACGGGCTGGCCGAGGCGCTGTCCCGCTCCGGCCTGGACGTCGTGGCCACCGCCGGCACGGCGCGCGGCGCGCTCGCAGGCGCGGCGCGGCTGCGTCCCGACGTCGTCACCGCCCACGCCGACCTGCCGGGCCCGGACGGCCCGTCGTGGGTGCGCCGGCTCCGCGAGACGGGGGCGACGACCCCGGTGCTCGTCGTGGGCAGCCCCGACGACGTGCGCCGCGGCTTACGACGTGCGGCGCTGGCCGCGGGCGCCGACGCCTGGCTCACGGCCGTGCCCGGACCCCACCACGAGCTGGTGCGCCGCGTGCGAGCCCTCGCGCCCGGGCCGCCGCCCTCCCCCGCCCTTGCCGGCCCCGTCGTCCTCACGCCCTCCCGCCCCACCCGCGCGCCGTCCGGCCCGCGGGTGCGCCTGGTCGTCGTCGCCGGGTCGACCGGGGGGCCCGAGGCGCTGCTCGACCTGCTGCCGGCGCTCGCGCCCCTGCCCGTGCCGGTCGCCGTGGTGCAGCACCTGCCGGAGCACCACGTGGCCCGGCTGGTCGCCCGGCTGGCCCGCGCCTGCCCCTTCCCGGTGGTCGAGGCCGAGCACGACGCCCCGCTGACCCCCGGCGTGGTGCACCTCGCCCCGGCGGGGCGCCACCTGGAGGTGACGGGCGGCCGGGGGCGCTACCGCGCCCGGCTGGGCCTCGGCGCCCCCGAGCACCACAGCCGCCCCGCCGCCGACGTGCTCTTCCGCACCGCCGCGGCCGCCGCGGGCAGCGGCGTCCTCGGCGTGGTCCTGACGGGCATGGGCCACGACGGCGTGCGCGGCGCGGCGGCCGTGGTGGCGGCGGGCGGGCGCGTGCTCGCCCAGGGCGAGGCGTGCTCGGTGGTGTGGGGCATGCCGGGCGCGGTCGTCTCGGCCGGGCTGGCCGCCGAGGTGGTGCCGCTGCGGTCGATGCCGCTCGCGGTCAGGTCGCGGATGCCGTCGCCGGCGGCGGGCTGAGGCTCACGCCTCGTCGGACGGCGGGCCCTCGGCGTCACCCGTGGAGCGCCGCTGCAGGGCGTCGCGCAGCGACTGCACGGTGTCGGGGCTGGGCGAGGCGGCCTGCCGGTTGCTGCTCTCGAGCTGCTCGAGCAGCTCGGCGCGGTGGACCCGGACGCTGCGCGGCGCGTCGATGCCGACACGCACCACGTCGCTGCGCACCTCCAGGATGGTGACGACGACGTCGTCACCGATGGCGATGCTGTCGCCCACGCGACGGCTGAGGACCAGCATGGCGTCACGCTACCCGCTGTGCCCCGGGGGCCGGTGGAGGCGGGGTGTGCGGGCGGGTGTGGGAGCGGGCCTCAGCCCTCGACGAGCGGCGCGGCGAGCGCCAGCGAGGCGTCGTCGAGCACGACCTGCTGGGCACGGCGGGTGTGCACGTTGACCAGCACCGGGGCGGCGAGGTTGGCGGTCGAGGTGGCCAGGCTGCTCCCGGCGGTGACCACGACGAGCAGGAGCACGTCGTCGGCCTGCGCGATGTCGAGCCCGGCGACGGCGTCCTCGTCGACCTCGGCGACGTAGTCGGGGAAGAACGGCGCGGGCGGCACGACCAGGAAGCTGGTGTCGGGGTCGTCGACGGAGCGAAGCTCGCACAGCAGGCCGCTCTCGTCGATGCGGACCAGCGCGAAGCGCCGCAGCGCCGGGAAGCCGGGCATGGGCTGCGTCAGCTCGATCACCGGCAGCTCCGGAAGGCCTGCCTCGCGGGGCGCCGTCACGGTCATGGGGAGGTCCTCGCTGTGCGTCTCGGGTCGGACGAGGGTGTCGGTCATCATCGCAAGAACTCCATCAGGCTGGGCTGCAGGACACGGGCAGTCGCACCCAGGGCGGCCTGGTAGGCCACCTCCTGGAGCTGCAGCTGCACCACGGTGGCGGCGAGGTCGACGTCCTCGACCGCGCTGAGGTCTTTCTTCATCCGGAGCTCGGCGTCGGCCGCGACCTGGACGGCCTGGTCGACGCGGGCGGCACGGGTGCCGGCCTCCGCCTGCACCGTGCCGAGCCGCTCGAGGTCGGCCGCGAGCGCGGTGAGCGCGGTGCCCACCGCGGCGTCGTCGCCCGCCGTGATCGCGGTCGAGAGGGCGTTGAGGTGGGTGAAGACGGAGTCGCCGTCGGTGCCGAAGGCGTCCTGGCCGCCGACGTCGACACGCACCCGGGTCCCGTCGCCGATGGTGCGCATCACTGCGCCGGCCTCGCCGACGAAGCTGCCCGAGGCGTCGTACGCCGTGCTGCCGGCGGTCACCCCGCCGAAGACGGGACGACCGAGGTAGGCGGTGTTGGCCGTGCCGACCAGGCTCTCGCGCAGCTGGTCGACACTCGCGGCCAGCGCGGCCCGGGAGCCCTGCCCCATCGCCCCGTTGACGGCCTGCAGGCCGAGCTCGCGCGCACGACGCACCGTGTCGGTCGCACTGGTCAGGGCGCCGTCGACGGTGTTGAGCCAGCTCGCCCCGTCCTGGGCCGCCCGCTGGAACTGCTGCACCTGGGTCATCGAGGTGCGCAGCCGCATCGCCGAGCTCGTCCCGGAGGGCGAGTCGGAGGGGCGGTTGATGGTCTTGCCCGAGGTCAGCTGCTCCTGCAGCTGGCCGAGCCGGCCCATCCCGACCTGGAGGTTCTCCAGGGAGCGGTGGCTCAGCATCGACTGGGTCACGCGTCCGACGGACATCAGCCCACTCCCATCCGGTTGATCAGCGTGTCGAGCAGCGAGTCGACGGTCGACATCACCCGGGCAGCGGCCTCGTACTGGCGCTGCAGCACCGTCAGGTTGACCATCTCCTCGTCGAGGCTCACGCCTCCGAGCTGGTCGCGGGCGACGTCGACCTGGCTGGTGAGGACCTGCTGGCTGGCCGACTGCCGGTTCAGCGACGACACCGAGGCGCCGAAGCCGCTGACCAGCCGCTGGTAGCCGTCGCCCAGCCCGGCGAGCTCACCGATCCGGGCGGCGTTGTCGCCGTCGGCCCCGGTGGGTCCCGCGGAGGCCGCGAGCAGCCGGGGATCGCTGAGGGCGACCTCGACGGTGCCGAGTACGTCGGCGGCGTCGTAGGAGAAGACGGCGGCGCCGGCGTTGCCCTGCGCGTCGTAGCCGGCCGCGTGCTGGGTGTTGACGCGGTCCGCCACGTCGCGCACGACGGCGGCGAGGTCGGCGAGGTAGGTCGGGAAGGTGACGTCGAGCAGCTGCGCGACCCCGCCGAGCTCGCCACCCGCCGCGACCACGCTGGGGGCGCCCTGCGGCGAGGTGACCGTGAAGCGCAGCGGCTGGCCGTCGGCCTCGCCCGTGGACGTGACCCCGGAGGCGATGGCGAAGCTGCCGGCGGCCGAGCCCTCGACGAGCACCGCACCCCCGACGCGCACGGTGGCGGACCCGTCGGCCTGCACGGTGGTGACCGCGCCGGTCAGCTCGGCCATGCGACCGGCGATCTGGTCGCGGGAGTCGAGCAGCGCGTTGACGTTGCTGCCGTTGAGGCGGCCCGACACGATCGAGCTGTTGATCCGGGCCAGGTCGCGGCCGAGCGTGTCGACCTCGGAGGCGTCGGTCAGCGCGAGCACCCGCTGGTCGCCGGCCTCCGCACCGACCTGGCGCAGCTGACCCCGGGCGGTGTCGACGACGGTGGCTGCGGCCGCGAGCACGTTGGCCCGGGCCGCGGAGCTCGACGTGCCCGCGGGGTTCATCGACAGCGTGCCCCACGCCGACTGGAAGCGGTCGAGGGCCGCGGAGAGACCGTCGTTGCCGGGCTCGCCGATGCCGTCCTCCACCCGGGCCAGCGCGGTGGCCTGCACGTCGAGGAAGCTCTGGTTGCCGTGCTCGCGACGGGCGCGCACGTTGAGCAGCTCGTCGGTCATCCGGCTCACGCCCGTGACCGCCACGCCGTCGCCGACGTTGGCGGAGCGGAACCACATGGCCGGGGTGGCACCGCCGGCCACCGAGGCGCTGTCGACCCGGCGGCGCGCGTAGCCCTCGGTCGCGATGTTGGCGATGTTGTCGCTCGCCACGTCCATCGCGACGCGCGTGTAGCGCAGCGCGCTCAGCGCGGTGTTGAGGGAGGCGAAGCCGCTCGTCATGGTCTCAGAGGCTCCGGTCGACGAGGCGGGGCGCGGGCGCGCCGGCTGTGACGGCCACACCGTCGTGGCCGTAGCCCTCCGTGGCCTCCTCCAGGCTGAGCAGGGCCTCGCGCGCCGAGCGCAGCCCCGAGGTCAGCAGCTGGCGGTTGCGCTGGGCCAGGGCCTCGATGTCGCGCGTGGCCTGCTCGAAGGCGTCGCGGTGGTCGAGCAGGATCGCCCGCCAGGGCTCCTCGACCGCCTCGGCCAGCACGCGCAGGCTCGGCGTGGTGCCCAGACCCAGGCTCGCCGCCGCCTCGTCGGAGGCCACCGCACGGAGGATCTCCGCCTCGCGCAGCAGCTCCAGGACCAGCTCGACCTCCTTGGTCGCCCGCGCGAGCCAGGTGGTGCGGCCGCTCGCCAGCACCAGCTGCTCGACCTCGAGCTTGAAGGTCAGGGACTCGAGCAGCTCGCGCTCGCGCCAGAGCACCTGCGAGAGCTTCTCCATGCTGGTTCACCTTCCGGGTCTGTAGGGGACGACACCGGCTGGATCGGCCGGGGCGGGGCCGACCTGAGGAGAAATCCGAGACGCCGGCGAGAATCCACTGGTCTGCACTCATCTAGGCCACCATGGGGACAGACGTCCCTATTGCGGGTCCTTATAGACGATTCGGGTGCGAATCGGACATTGCGACACGCACAGTTCCTGCTGTGACCCCGCCGCTCTCCTCCCCGCTCGCCGACGCTCCGGTCGGCACCACCGACGCCTCGGACCTCGCGTCGTCGCACCTGCCCCTCGTGGCCCACCTGGTGCGCGAGCTCGCCGGCCGGCTCCCCAGCCACGTCGGCCGCGACGACCTGACCTCGGCGGGGATGCTGGCCCTGGTGCAGGCGGCCAAGTCCTTCGACGCCACCCGCGGCGCCTCCTTCGCCAGCTACGCCACGCCCCGCGTGCGCGGCGCGCTGCTCGACGAGCTGCGCGGCATCGACTGGGCCTCCCGCTCCGTGCGGCGCCGGGCCCGCGACCTCGACCAGACCCGCCAGGCCCTCGCCGGCGCCCTCGGTCGCGCCGCCACCGAGCAGGAGGTCGCCGACGCGACCGGCATGACGCTCGAGGAGGTCCGCCGCAACGCCGAGGACGTCGCCCGGGCGAGGGTCACCTCGATCCACGCCTCCGAGGACTCCGACCTCGAGGGCCTGCTCCCGACCGCCGGTCCCACGCCGGCCGACGTCGTCGAGCACCGCGAGCAGCTCTCCTACATGACGGCGGCCGTCGCCCAGCTCCCCGAGCGGCTGCGCACCGTGGTCGAGCAGTACTTCCTCGCCGAGCGCCCGATGACCGAGATCGCCGCCGAGCTCGGCGTCTCGGAGTCGCGGGTCTCGCAGATCCGCGCCGAGGCGCTGGTGCTCATGCGCGGCGCCATGGACCGCGCCCTGGGCGACGTCGAGGCACCCGCCGAGGCACCCGCCGGCTGCGCCGCACGCCGTCGCGAGGCCTACTACGCCTCCGTCGCCACCGCCGCCACCGCGTCCGCGTCGGGCGTCCGGCCGCTGCGCGCCGGCCTCAGCGCCTGACGCGCGGACCCCGCGAAACTTTTCTCGGCATTTCCTCTCAGGTCTCCCCCGCCGCAGCCGATGTGCTCGGCGAAGGGCCCACGGACGGGCCCGGCTCCACGACTCAATAATCCAGGAAGGAATTCATCATGGGTCTCCGCATCAACACCAACACCGACGCCTTCAACGCGTACCGCAACCTCTCGGTCACGCAGAACGACATGTCGAAGTCGCTCGAGAAGCTCTCCAGCGGCTTCCGCATCAACCGCGCCGCCGACGACGCCGCCGGCCTCGCCATCTCCGAGGGCCTGCGCTCGCAGGTCGGCGGTCTCCAGGTCGGTGTCCGCAACGCTCAGGACGGCATCAGCGTCGCGCAGACCGCTGAGGGCGCCCTGACCGAGGTCCACAGCATGCTGCAGCGCATGAACGACCTCTCCGTGCAGTACAACAACGGCACGCAGAACACCGACTCGCAGGCCGCTCTGACCGCCGAGTTCGACGCGCTGCAGACCGAGATCACCCGGATCACCGACAACGCCAAGTTCAACGGCGTCGACCTCTTCGCCGGTGCGGCGCTGACCTTCCAGGTCGGCGGCGACAGCGCCGACACGATCGACGTCTCGGCCACCGCGCTCGCGGCGGTCGACACCTCGGCGGCCGTCATCACCGACAGCACCACCGTCCAGACCGCCATCACGGCCATCTCGACGCAGCGTGCGGAGCTCGGTGCGATCCAGAACCGGTTCGAGCACACCATCAACTCCACCAACGTCGCGATCGAGAACCTGACCGCGTCGGAGAGCCGGATCCGCGACACCGACATGGCTGCGGAGATGAGCAACTTCACCCGCGCCCAGATCCTGTCGCAGGCCGGCACCGCGATGCTGGCCCAGGCCAACAGCGCCCCGCAGTCGGTCCTCCGACTGCTCGGCTGAGCCTGAGGGGCCCGGGGACCAACCACCCCCGGACCCCTGAGCTGAACCCACCTGACCTGGCGGGGGCCGGTCGCAACCCGACCGACCCCCGCCAGAGTCGTACCCCCACCCCGTCCACCGTGCAGAGCTAGGAGCGAGCGATGGCCTCCTCGGCGATCAGCGGCCTCGTCAGCGGCCTCGACACGGCCACCATCGTCAACCAGCTGATCACGCTGGAGGCCGCGCCCCAGACCCGGCTGAAGAAGCAGCTGAGCACCGAGAACTCGGTCAAGACCGCGCTCCAGGCGCTCAACACCCAGGTCGCCGCCCTCGCCACCCAGGCCAAGGACCTGGCCAAGCCCGGCGCGTGGCAGGCGCTCACCGTGACCTCCTCCTCGACCGCCGTGGCCGCCAGCGCCAGCACGACCACCGGCGCCGGCAACGTCTCGGCCGGAACCTTCTCCTTCACCGTCGACCAGGTGGCCAGCGCCCACCGGCTGACCTTCGCCTCGACCGCCGCGCGCACCGACACCGTCGTGCCGAGCGGCACCACGGTGAAGCTCACCGTCGGCGGCGAGACCAAGACGCTCGACACGGGCGACGGCACCCTGGCGGGCCTGGCCAACGCGCTCAACGGCGCCGGCACCGGCGTCCAGGCCGCGACCGTGAAGCTCGACGACGGCAGCTACCGCCTGGTGGTCACCGCGGCGAGCACCGGCACCGCAGGTGCCTTCACGCTCACCGACGCCGACGGCGCAGACCTGCTCGGCGGCGCCGCCGTGACCCAGGGCCGCAACGCCCAGATCACCATGGGCAGCGACACGATCTCCTCGGCCTCCAACACCTTCACCGACGTGCTCCCGGGCCTGAGCTTCACCGTGAGCGCCCCCGCCGTCGGCACCACGGTCGACCTGACCAGCACCCGCGACGGCGCCAGCACCCGCGACCAGGTCAAGTCGCTCGTCGACAACGTCAACGCGCTGCTGACCCGGATCGACAGCGTCAGCAGCAAGACCGGCAGCAGCGCCGGCGTGCTCGCGCGCGAGAGCAGCGTGCGCGACCTCCGCAACGCGGTGCTGCAGAGCGTCTACCCCGCCGACGGCAGCTCGATGGCGGGCTACGGCATCCAGCTCGACCGCTTCGGCAAGCTGCAGCTCGACACCGACGCCTTCGACAAGGCCTACGCCGCCGACCCCGTCGCCGTGCAGGGTGCCTTCACCACCGGCACCACCGCCGGCTTCGCCGCGCGGCTGCACTCCGTCACCGACAAGGCGAGCGACGCCTACACCGGCACCCTCAGCGACGCGATCGACGGCCGCGACGAGTCCATCCGCCGCCTCACCGACCGCATCGAGGGCTGGGACACCCGCCTCGAGCTCAAGCGCACCGCGCTCACCCGCCAGTACACCGCGCTCGAGACCGCGCTCTCGGCCCTGAGCAGCCAGTCCTCCTGGCTCGGCTCGCAGCTGAGCTCCCTCAACAGCGGCTCGAACTAAGGAAGGCACGACCATGAGCTTTCGCACCAACGCCCGCGCGGCCTACCTGGGTGCCTCCGTCACCACCGCCGACCCGAACCGCCTGCTCGTCATGCTGTGCGACCGGCTGGTGCTCGACGTCAGCCGCGCGGCCAGCTGCTTCGCCTCCGCGGCCGGCACGGAGGCGCGGCTGCACCTGCGCCACGCGCAGGACATCGTGCTGGAGCTGCGCACCACCCTGGTCGTCGACGGCTTCGAGGGCGGCCGCGAGCTCGCCGCGCTCTACGACTACCTGCTCTCGCGACTGGTGCGCGCCTCGATCGACCAGGACGCCGAGGCGACCGCCGAGTGCCTCAAGCTCGCCGAGAGCATCGCCGACACCTGGCGCACCGCCGCCTCGATGATGGTGCGGTCGGCGTGAGCGACGACCCCGACCTCCTCGACGACCGCGACCCCCGTGACCTGGGAGAGCTCGAGCTGCACTGGAGCACCGAGCTCGACCGCCTCGAGCTGGAGCTGATGTGGACCGAGCGGCTGCTCAAGGTCGCCGAGCCGCTCGACCGCGCGGGATGGTCGCCCCACCAGCCCGAGGGACCGCTCCCGGCGCACCTGGTGCCCCGCGCGCGCGACATCGCCCGGCGCCAGGCCGACCTGCAGGCGCGCCTGGTGCAGGCGCTCTCGCAGCTCGACCAGGAGCGTCGCTTCACCGACTCGCAGCACGTCGACGAGCAGCCCCGCTACATCGACCTGGTCGGCTGACCCGGCACGACCCGCCCGACCCCACCCCGGTCCCGCACCACCCTCTCGGAAGCCTCACCGCCATGAAGATCCTGGTCACCGACGACAGCCGCGTGATGCGGCAGATCGTGATCCGCACCCTGCGCCAGGCAGGGCTCGGCGGGCACGACGTGGTCGAGGCCGACAGCGGCCTCGACGCCCTGGAGAAGATCCGCACCGAGGCGCCCGACGTGGTGCTCTCGGACTGGAACATGCCGGGCATGGACGGCATCACGCTGCTCGGCACGCTGCGCCGCCAGGGGCACGCCCTGCCCTTCGGCTTCGTCACCTCCGAGGGCTCGCAGGAGATGCGCGCCCGGGCCGCCAAGGCCGGGGCCGACTTCGTGATCGCCAAGCCCTTCACGCCCGAGGCCTTCACCGAGGCCCTCGCGCCCGTCCTCGGCGGTCGCTGAGCCGTGACCGCCGCCGGCACGATGGTGCACCTGCCCACCGCCCAGGAGGTCCGCGAGCTGCTCGAGGGACTCCTCGGGCGCGCCGTGGACGTCGCTCCCTGTGCCCCGCTGGCGTCGAGCGTCCACAGCGCCGTGAGCGTGGCGTCGTACGTCGACGACCAGGGGCTGCCGCGGGGCGTGTGCTGCGTCGACCTCCCGCTCGGGGCGGCCTGCGGGGCGGCGCTCGGCCTGGTGCCGGCACGCCGCGTCGTGGCGGCGACCCGCGCCGGGGTGCTCGACCCGGAGCTGGAGGAGAACCTCGACGAGGTGCTCAACGTGTGCGCCACGGTGCTCAACGCCGAGGGCGCGCTGCACCTGCGGCTGGCCCACGTGCACCACCCCGGCCGGCCCGTGCCGGCCGAGCTGCACGTGCGCACGCTCACCCTCGGACGCCGCCTCGACCTCGCCGTCGCGGTGCAGGGGCACGGCCAGGGCCGGCTCTCGTTCGTGCTCGACGTCCCGCGATAGGGACGTATATCCCTATTCGGACCAAAAGCCTCAACTTGCGGGGCTGCTGGCCGAGAGTTCTCCTGAGCAAGGAACGCTCACCCCCCGCCGAAGGACCGGCACCAGCTACCTCCACATGAGAGGCACAGCCGTGTCCTTCGCCGTCTCCGATGCGGTCAGCCGCATCCTCGGCACCGCGCTGGACGGCGTCTCGCTGCGACAGAGCGTGATCGCCGACAACATCGCGAACGTCGACACCCCCGGCTACCGGGCCTCGAGCGTCGACTTCGAGTCCTCGCTGCGCCAGGCCGTGGCGGGCGGCGCCTTCGACACGGCCGGCGCCGGCGGGCTGCAGATCGAGAAGACCGCCACCAACACCCCGGTCGGGGTCAACGGCAACAACGTCGACCTGCGCAAGGAGACGCTCGCCGCGGTCCAGTCGCAGTTCCAGTACCAGATCGTCTCGCGCGCGGTCACCGACCGCCTCGAGGTCCTCCGCAGCTCCATCGGTGGTGCCTGATGGGTGCCTTCGACATGCTGCGCATCGCCGGCTCGAGCCTCGGCATGCACCAGACCTGGCTGGACTCGCTGGCCAACAACATCGCCAACGTCAACACCGTCAAGCCCACCGACCAGGAGGCCTTCCGGGCGCAGTACGTGCGCGCCGGCTCGGTCGCCGGTGGTGGCGTCGAGGTCGAGGCCATCGTCGAGGGCGACCCCGAGGGTCGCATGGAGTACTCCCCCGACCACCCGATGGCCGACGAGAACGGCTACGTCCGCGCGCCCGAGATCGACCTCGCGAGCCAGATGAGCCAGCTCGTCATGGCCCAGCGCGGCTACCAGGCCTCGGTGCAGGTCACCAAGCAGGCCCAGGACACCTACACCTCGGCACTCCAGATCGGACGCGGCTGATGAGCATCGGTGGCATCGAGTCCCTCGGCGGCTTCCGGCCGCTCTCCACCCCGTCGCTGGACGCCGCCACCGCGGGTCCCACCGTCTCGGCGTCCCAGGGCCCCGAGGGCCCGAGCGGCGAGTTCGGCGCGCTGCTGGTCGACGGCATCGACCGGCTCCAGCAGGTGCAGTCGACCAGCGACAACCTCGCGGTCCAGGCCGCCACCGGTGACCTCGACGCGATCCACCGCTACACGATCGCCGCCTCCGAGGCCGCCGTCACCACCCAGCTGACCGTCGCGATGCGCAACAAGGCGCTCGAGTCGTTCACCGAGATCATGCGGATGCCTGTCTGATGAAGACCTCCCTGACCCGCTCGTTCGGCAAGCTGTCGGCGAACCTCGCGACCTTCACCCTCGCGCAGAAGGTCATCGCCGGCGTCGGCGTCGTCGCCCTGCTCATGGGCGGCGTGATGCTCTTCCGCTGGGTCGCCCAGCCGCAGTACGCCCCGCTCTTCACCAACCTGGCCCCGGCCGACGCGTCGGCGGTCGTCGACCAGCTCGAGAGCACCGGCACGCCGTACGAGCTCGGCAACGACGGCACCACGATCCTGGTGCCGCGCGACGACGTCTACAAGACCCGGATCGCGCTGAGCGGCGAGGGCCTGCCCGCCACCTCCAACGACGGTGGCTACTCGCTGCTCGACGAGCAGGACCTCTCCACCTCGCAGTTCCAGGAGCAGACCGACTTCAAGCGGGCCATGGAGGGCGAGCTCTCCAACACCATCATGGCGATGGACGGCGTCTCCGGCGCGGTCGTGCACCTCGCCCTGCCGGAGAAGGAGGTCTTCTCCGACGAGCAGGCCCCGCCGACCGCCTCGGTGCTGCTCAAGACCCGCGCCGGCCAGACCGTCGGCCCCGAGAAGGTGCAGTCGATCGTGCACCTCGTCGCCTCCAGCATCGACGGCATGGAGCCGGAGAAGGTCACCGTGGCCGACTCCAGCGGCGCCCTGCTCTCCTCCGACGACGGCAACGGCGGCACCTTCGCCAGCTCCCGCGAGCAGTACACCCAGGACGTGCAGAACCGGTACAAGCAGCAGGTGCAGTCGATGCTCGACCGCGTCCTGGGCCCCGGCAACTCCACCGTCGAGGTCACGGCCAACATCGACTTCGACAAGGCCACGACCGAGTCGCGCACCTACCGCCAGCCCGAGGACGGCGGCCTGGCCCTCTCCACCAACCGCAACACCGAGCGGTACGCCGGCTCGGTCGCCGGCGGCGGCGCCACCGGCGTGGTGGGCCCCGACGGCCAGATGGACCCCGCGGCCGGCGCCACGGGCTCGGACCCCTCCAGCTACGACAAGACCTCCGAGACCTCCGACAACGCGCTCGACACCACCGTCGAGCAGCGCGAGAAGGCCCCCGGGTCGCTGCAGTCGCTCAACATCGCCACCGGGCTCGACCGCACCCCCGCGGCGAACAACGACCCCCAGGAGATCGAGCGGATGATCGCGTCCGCGCTGGGCATCGACGCGGAGCGCGGCGACACCAACCGGGTCTCGGTGCTGCCCTTCGACCGCACCGCCGAGGAGGCCGCCAACGCCGAGCTCGAGGCCCAGGCCGCCGCGGCCGCCAAGACCGAGCGGATGGGGATGTTCCGCAACATCGGCATCGCCGCCGCCGCCGTGCTCGCCCTGCTCCTCGGCTGGCTCCACAGCCGCCGCCGCGCCAAGCAGCGCCGCGAGGCCACCAACTACGTCGTCGAGCACCTGCGCAGCGAGCCGGCGCAGCAGCTGCCCGAGCAGCTGGAGAGCCCCGCCTCGGCCCTGCTCAGCCTCGAGCGCGCCCAGGACCAGGACACCCGTGAGGAGCTCATCGCGCTGGTCGAGAGCCAGCCCGAGGACGTCGCCAACCTGCTCCGCGGCTGGCTGGTGGAGCGCTGATGCCCGCCACCCTGACCACGAACGGCGCCCGCAAGGCCGCGATCGTGCTGATCCAGCTCGGTCCCGAGCGCGCCGCCACGGTGCTCAACTAGCTCAGCGAGGCCGAGGTCGAGGCCGTGACCTCCGAGATCGCCCGGCTCAAGTCGGTCGAGGCCGAGGAGTCCTCGGCGGTGCTCAGCGAGTTCCGCGACATGGCCACGGCGCGCTCGCACATCGCCACCGGCGGCTTCGACTTCGCCAAGAGCCTGCTCGAGCAGTCCCTCGGCCCGGAGCGGGCCGCCGCGATGGTCGAGCGGCTGCAGGCCGTCGCGATCCAGCTGCCCTTCCAGTTCCTGCACCAGGCCGACCCGATGCAGCTGCGCTCCTTCATCGCCGACGAGCACCCCCAGCTGATCGCCCTGGTGATGGCGCACATGACGGCCGACAAGGCCTCGATGCTGCTCTCCGGCCTCCCGCCGCAGCAGCAGGCCGACGTGGCCCACCGGCTCGCCGTGATGGACCGGACCTCCCCCGACATCGTCAAGCTCGTCGAGGGCCGGCTCGAGCGTCGGATGTCCTCGATGCTGCAGCCGAGCAGCGCCTCGCGCGTCGGCGGCATCGACCCGCTGGTCAACATCATCAACCGCTCCGACCGCTCCACCGAGCGCCAGATCGTCGAGGGCCTGGAGTCGCTCGACGCCGCGCTGGCCGAGGAGCTGAAGAGCCGGATGTTCATGTTCGAGGACATCGTCACCATCGACGACCGCTCGATGCAGCTGGTGCTGCGCCAGGTCGACGCCGGCCAGCTCGCACTGGCGCTCAAGGGCGTCCCCGACGCCGTGCGCACCAAGATCACGAGCAACCTCTCCGAGCGGGCCGCCACCGACCTGCTCGAGGAGATCGACATCCTCGGCCCGGTGCGCCTGAGCCAGGTCGAGGAGGCCCAGCAGCTGGTCATCCAGACCATCCGCGAGCTCGAGGAGCAGGGCCAGATCACCATCCACCGCGGGGGCGACGATGACCTCGTCGTCTGAGCGCACCGCGGCCCGGGTCTACCCCGCCGGCACCGGCACCGTCACCACCGTGGCCACCCCCGACCTGCGCAGCGGCCGGTGGACCCGTCACGTCGGCGCCGGCCTGAGCGGCACCGGTCTCGGTGACGACGTCACCGAGGGCACCCTCGCCGTCGCCGCCGACGAGGCCCGGCGCGTCGCCCGCGCCCAGGGCTGGAGCACCGGCTGGGCGGAGGGCGTGCGCGCGGGCCGCGAGGCCGCCGCCCGCGACGCCGAGCACCGCGACGAGCTGGCCCGCGCGGAGCAGGCCGTGCTGCGCGCCGAGCTGGCCAGGTCGGCCGAGGCCCTCGTCGGGGCCGCACGCGACCTCGAGAAGGGTCTCGCCGTCCTCGAGCGGCGTACCACCGAGACCGCCCTCGACCTCGCCCTCGCCGTCACCGCGGCCGTGCTCGGCGAGGCCGCCGCGGCCCAGCTCCCGCAGGACGTGCTCAGCCGCGCGCTCGCGGAGGTACGCCGCGGCGAGACCGCCGTCGTCCGCCTCGCCCCCGCCGTCGTCGACGCCGTCGACGTCACCGACCTCCCCGGCACCGTGACCCTGCGCGCCGACGCCGCCCTCGGCACCGGCGACGCCGTCGTCGACCTGCCGGACTCCGTGGTCGACCTCCGGGTCGAGACCGCCCTCGACCGGGTCCGCGAGGTGCTCCGATGAGCCCCGCCACCACCGTCGCGACCGGCCTGGTCGAGCGCGCCGCCGCCGCGGCCCGGCCCGCGCGGCTCGGCCGCGTCTCCGAGCTGCTCGGGCTGCAGCTGCGCGTCACCGGCGTCGACGCCGCGGTCGGCGAGCTGGTCCAGGTGCAGGGTCGCCACGAGCCGCTCCTGGCCGAGGTCGTCGCCGCCGACGCGCGCGGGCTCTCCTGCCTGCCGCTGGGCGAGACCGCCGGCCTCGTGCTCGGCTCCCCCGTGCGCCCCTGCGGCGGGCCGCTGACCATCCCGGTCGGCGAGGAGCTGCGGGGCCGGGTGCTCGACGGCCTCGGCCGCCCGATCGACGGCGGCCCCCCGCTGAGCCACCTGCCCTTCGTCCCGGTCGACCACCCCGTGCCCGACGCCCTCTCGCGCCCCCGCATCGACCAGCAGATCGGCGTCGGCGTGCGTGCGCTCGACGCCCTGGTGCCGGTGGGCCGCGGCCAGCGCGTCGGCATCATGGCCGGCTCCGGCGTCGGCAAGTCCAGCCTGCTGTCGATGGTCGCGCGCGGCACCGAGGCCGAGGTCTCCGTCATCGCGCTCGTCGGCGAGCGCGGCCGCGAGGTCCGTGAGTTCATCGAGAACGACCTCGGTCCCGAGGGCCTGGCCCGCTCGGTTGTCGTGGTCGCCACCTCCGACGCCCCGCCGGTCGAGCGGCTCCGCTCGGCCTTCGTCGCCAGCCGCATCGCCGAGCACTTCCGCGACGCCGGCAACGACGTGCTGCTGATGAGGGACAGCCTGACCCGCGTCGCCATGGCGCAGCGCGAGATCGGCCTCTCTGCCGGCGAGCCGCCGGCGACGCGCGGCTACCCGCCGAGCGTCTTCGCGCTGCTCCCCCGGCTGCTCGAGCGCGCCGGCACCAGCGCCTCCGGCAGCATCACCGGCCTCTACACCGTGCTCGTCG
>JBQGFI010000333.1:0-10321 GCA_052040065.1 Marmoricola sp. | reverse complement strand
GCAGGAGGGCTGGGCCGAGGCTCAGCCCTGGGCCGAGATGCCGTCGATGAGGCCCTGGGCCTCGTCCGCGATGCTGCTGGCGAGCGGCGCGGAGCCGGCCTCCTCGGCCGCGGCCTGCTGGCCCTCCTCGCTGACGACGTAGCTCAGGAACGCCTTGACCAGGTCGGCCTCGGCGGCGTCCTCGTAGGTCTGGCACGCCAGCAGGTAGGACACCAGCACGACCGGGTAGGCGCCGGCCTCGGGGCTGCGGTTGATGTCGTAGGCCATGTCGACCTCGTCCCGGTCGGGCACCCGCTCGGAGGCCTCCAGGATGGAGGCGGCGGCCTCGGCGCTGGGCTCGAGGAACTCGCCGCCCACCTCGATGTTGGCCACCGCGAGGTCGCCGGCCTGGGACAGGTCGGCGTAGCCGATGGTGTTGGAGCCGTTGGTGATCGCGGAGATCACGCCGGCGGTGCCGTCGCCGGCCTCGCCGCCCTGGACCGGCCACACGCCGTCGGGCTCGGCCTCCCAGGCGCCGCCGCCGTCCTGCGACATCCAGTCGGTGAAGTTCTCGGTGGTGCCCGAGTCGTCGGCGCGGTGCACGGGCGTGATGTTCTCGCTCGGCAGGTCGGCGTCGGGGTTGAGCTGGGCGATGGCCGGGTCGTCCCAGCTGGTGATCTCGCCGCTGAAGATGCCCGCCGTGGTCGCGGCGTCGAGGTTGAGCTCGTCGACGCCCTCGACGTTGTAGACCACCGCGATGGGGGAGACGTACGCCGGGATTTCGATCGGCGCGTCGCCGGAGCAGCGCTCCGTGGCGCCGCTGAGCTCGCCCTCGTCGTCGTCGAGGTAGGCGTCGGAGCCGGCGTAGCTGACGCCGCCGGAGATGAACTGGGTGCGGCCGTCACCGCTGCCCACCGGGTCGTAGGTGAGCGTGACGTCGGGGTTCTCCCCCTGGAAGTTGGTGATCCAGGCCTCCTGGGCGCGCTCCTGGCTGGAGGCGCCGGCGCCGGCGAGGCTGCCGGAGAGCGAGGAGCTGGTGCCCTCGCCCGACTCGGTCTCGGCGCCCTGCTCGTTGCCGGCGCCACATGCGGAGAGGGTGAGGGTCAGGGCCAGGGCAGCGACGCCGGGGACCAGCGCGCGGCGTGCAGAAGTGCGGTTCACTTCGGATCTCCTGTGAGGTCAGGGATGGACGCTCCGCACGCTAGGAATCACAGGTGTCTCGACGCGCCCGCGTCGGTGAACGCCGGGTGAACGCTGGCCGCCCATCCGCCGACCCCGGTGACCCAGGTCACGCACGTCTGCCCAGGTCAGGGGACCAAACCGGGCAGATGCCGCTCGGTGGCCACGAGTCGACCACGGCGGTGGTGGCAGACCACCAGCTCGCCGGGTGCCAGCGGCTCCTCCTCGGTGCCGAGGTCGGCCAGGAGGTCGGGCAGGACCGGCCGGTGGCCGCACACCACGCTCGCCTCGCGCGCCTCGCGCAGCGCGTGCAGCACGCGCCGGGCGTGCGCGGCGTCGTACCCCTCCTCCGAGAGCTGCTCGTGGCGCTGCAGCGGGAGCACCTGCTGCTCGGCGTACGGCGCGACCGTCTCGACGCAGCGGGTGGCGCTGGAGGTGACGACCTGGGAGACGCCGTAGGCGTGCAGCAGCTCGCGCAGCGCCCGGGCCTGCTCGTGACCGACGTCGCTCAGCGGGCGCAGCCAGTCGTCGCCGTCCCACTGCCCGCGCTTGACCGCCTTCGCGTGCCGCACCACGACCACCGCCGTGGTGCGCCGCGGCTCCTCGTGCAGCTGGTCGAGCAGCGCGATGTCGTCGAGGTAGGTCAGCCGCGACGAGGCCTCCTCGACCGGCACCCAGGCCAGGCCGTCGACCTCGTCGTTGGTCTCGTAGGTCGACAGGTCGTCGTCGCCGACCACGTGCCCCACCCAGTAGCGCACCAGCTTGGCGCGACCGCCGCCGACGGCGTAGAGCTGCGGGCGCAGCGGCCGTCCGAGGCGCACCTCGACGCCGGTCTCCTCGATCACCTCGCGGACCGCGGTGGCGGTGACGTGCTCGCCGGGGTCCTGCTTGCCCTTGGGGAAGGACCAGTCGTCGTACTTGGGGCGGTGGACCACGAGCACCTCGCGGCCGTGGCGGCCCTTGCGGACCACGACGGCGCCCGCCGCCACGATGTCGGGACCCCGGGGCTCGGGTCGCGCGGACGGCGCCATGGCGACATCCTCACACGTGCGGGGAGCGGTCGGCGAGGAGCGCCACTACCCTCGTCGCGTGGTGGGGCTCACGTCGGGACGGCGTCGTGCGGTGCTGGTCGCGGGGCTCGCCCTGCTCGTCGTCGGCGTGCTCGTGGTGGTGGCGCTGGTGCTTCTCGACCGGGTCGACCGCACCCCGCTCGAGCGGGCCGTCGCCGTGGCCCCGCCCGCGAGCCGGGTCTCCTTCACCGACTGGGCGTCCGTGCGCGCCGCCGTCGACGCCGACCTGGGTGACACGCCCGACCGCGAGGCGGTGGAGGAGATGGTGGCCGCGGCCTACGACCGCGACCTGGCCGCAGTCTCCGCCGTCGACGAGGCGGCGGGCGCGATGCAGCAGCTCTTCGGCTTCGGTCCGGGCACGGCGCAGTGGGAGGTCTACGCCCAGTCAGGCGATGGCGCGGCGCTCGTGCTGCGCCCGCCCGACGGCACCGACTACGGCGTGCTGGGCGACAACCTGCGCTCGGCCGGCTTCAGCGCCCCCGACGACGACGGCGGCGTCTGGCGGGGAGGCATCGACCTGGTCGCCGACCTCGACCCGACCCTGACGCCCGTCGTGCAGTACGTCGCCCTGCTCCCGGACGAGGGTCTCGTGGTGGCCAGCGACGACGCGGCGTACGCCGAGCGCGCGGCCGCCGTGGCGTCGGGCGAGGAGGACCCGGTCGGTGACACCGAGGGGGTCGCCGACCTGGCGGCGCGCATGGAGGGCGCCCTGGCGACCGTGATGTGGGTCGGCGACTTCGCCTGCGCCGACCTCGCGATGTCGCGCGCCGACGACGAGGACCGGGCCGCGGCCGAGGCGCGCGTGGCCGAGCTGGGCGGGGTCTCCCCGCTCTCGGGCTTCGCCCTGGGCCTGGTCGAGGGCGGGGGGCTCCGCGTGGTGGCGCACCTGGCCGACGACGACCAGGCCGAGCGTGACCTGGAGGCCCGGGCCGAGCTGGCGGTGGGCGAGGCCTACGGCCGCGGCGGCTCCTTCTCCGACGACCTGGAGCTGGTGCGCTCCCGCACGGTCGGCCCCGACGTGGTGCTCGACCTCGAGCCCACGCGTGACGACGGCTTCCCGCTGTCGTCGCTCTACGACGGTCCCCTGGTGCTGGCCGCGTGCTGAGCGCTCACAGGTCGTCGTCGAGCAGCACCCGGTTGGGCTCGATGGCCAGGTAGGCGGCCCGCAGCGCCGGGTCGTCGATCTCCTCGGCGGTGGCGTGGACCAGCCGGCGCGCGGCCGCGAGCACGTCGGCGTCACGGGGGTCGTGGGCCGCGCGCAGGACCTCGACGCAGCCCCGCAGCATGGTCGCGGGCAGCTCGGTGCCGAACATCGACTCCCGGTCGAGGTGGCCGAGCACCGGGTCCAGCAGGGCGACCGCCTCGGCGAGGTCGCCGCGGGCCGCCGCGACGCGTGCCCGCCCGACACCGGCCTCGCGCACGCCCGCGTCGCGCCCGACCTCGGCGTACAGGCGGGCCGCCTCCGCCAGCTCGCGGTCGGCCTCGTCGAGCCGCGTGGGGCCACCGCGCACCAGCGCGCAGCCGAGGGTGAGGTGGGCCAGCGCCGCGTCCAGCGCCGAGGAGGTGGCGCGAGCGGCGCGGGTGGCCTCACGCCCGCGCTCGATCGCCGCCTCGACGTCACCGTGCACCAGGGAGATCTGCACGAGGCGCACCTCGGCGTCGATCTCGAGCGGGTGGTTGCCCACGTCGCGGGCGATCCGACCGCCCTCCTCGGCGTGGCGTCGCGCGTCGTCCCAGCGGCCGGTGAAGAGGTCGACGTGCGAGAGGATCATCAGGTTGACCGAGGTCGCCTCCTGGTCGCCCAGCGACCGGGAGAGCTCGACGGCCCGTCGGGCGTGGCGGTCGCTCATCGCGAAGCGGCCGAGCACCACGCCGACGCTGGCGAGGTTGCCCAGGTTGATCGCCTCGCGGTAGACGTGACCGGCCCGCCGGAAGATCGGCAGCGTCTCCTCCAGGGCGGCCTGCGACTCGGCGTAGCGGCCCATGTAGAAGAGCGTCGTGGCCAGCTGGGCGAGCGCGGAGCCCTCCAGCTCGGTGTCGCCGAGCCGGGCGAAGATCTCGCGCGCCCGGACGCCGTGGTCGTACGACGTGGCGTAGTCGCCCACGTTGCCCGCCACCATCGCGAGGTAGCGGGTGGCCTCGCCGACGAGGTCGGGGCGTGACGCGGCCTCGGCGGCCTCGACGCACCGGCGCAGCGTCGCGCGGGCGGCGTCCGGGTCCTCGGCCCAGGTCAGCGTCTTGCCCTGCCACAGCAGCGCCTCGGCCCGCAGGTCGTCGCGACCGAGCCCGGTCGCGCGCTGCACCGCCTCGCCGGCGTGGCGGCGGGCCTCGTCGTACTCGCTGAGCACGAAGGCGAGCCGGGCGCGCACGAGGAGCAGCAGCACCTGCCGCTCGGGGTCGAGCCGCGGGGCGAGGGTGAGCATCTCCTCGATCTCCTCGGCCTGACGGGCGCGCTCACCGAGCCGGTCGTGCAGCTCCTGCCGGCTGGCGAGCACGTCGAAGCGGAGCCGGTGGTCGTCGTCGGCGGCGAGCCGGTGGGCGCGGTCGAGCAGCTGGCCGGCCTCCTCGAGCGCGTAGACGCGGGCGGCCCGGTCGCCCGCCCTGAGGTAGTACGCCGCCGCGCGCGGGTCGCGCGCCTCCTCGAGGTGGCCGGCGACGATGCCGGCGAGCAGGTCGTCGCGGTCGCTGCGTGCCGCGGCGTCGGCCATCCACTCGCCGACCTCGAGGTGGTAGCGCTCCCGGTGCACCCGCAGCACGCTGTCGTAGGCGACGTCGCGGAGCAGGGCGTGCTTGAAGACGAACTCGCGGGTGCCGCCGAAGCGGCTGACCTCCCGCTCGAGCAGCACGTCGCGGCGGCGCAGCCCGTCGAGCAGCTCGGCGACCTGCGCGGCCCCGGGGCGCCCGGGGCGGTCGCTGTGCCGCGCCTGCTCCCAGAAGACGCGGCCCACG
The DNA here is from genome assembly GCA_052040065.1 of Marmoricola sp. Taxonomy (GTDB): domain Bacteria; phylum Actinomycetota; class Actinomycetes; order Propionibacteriales; family Nocardioidaceae; genus Marmoricola. The sequence goes on along the minus strand of JBQGFI010000333.1, from coordinate 5,144 downwards.
ACCGAGGCGCGCTGCAGCAGCCGGCGCTCGTCGTGGCCGAGCGCGTCGAGCCGGGCCTGCAGCACGCCCTTGAGGGTCGAGGGCACGGCCCGGGTGCCGACCAGCGCGCGCTCGACGCGCCACGGCTGCTCGTCGTCGGCGCCGCGCACCACGATGCCGGTGTCGATCAGCCAGGTGACCAGCTCCTCGATGTAGAAGGGGTTGCCCTCGGCGCCGTCGACGACGAGGGAGACCAGCTCGTCGGGGAGGTCGGGCACGCGGTGCAGGATCAGCCGCACCAGCTCCCGGCTCTCGCGCCGCGAGAGCGGACCCAGGTCGAGCCGCTCGTGGTGGGGCAGCCCCTCGCCCCAGCGGGGCCGGCGCTCCAGCAGGGTGGGGCGGGCGGTCGCGACGACGAGCACCGGCGAGTCGACGAGGTACGGCGCCGCCGCGTCGAGCCACCGCAGGGTGCCCTCGTCGGCCCAGTGGAGGTCCTCCAGCAGCACCACCACGGGGGACTCCGTCGCCAGCGACGCCAGCATCCGGGCGCAGGCGTCGGTGCCGATGTCACGCAGGTTCTGCGGGTGGGTGGCGACGTCGTCGTCGTCGCGCAGCACGTCGTACCCCAGCCAGGTGGCGGTGTGCAGCGCCAGCGAGAGCGCGTCGCGACCGCCCACCACGCCGCGGAAGGCCTGCTCGAAGGCGCGGCGCACGTCCTCGGCCCGGTCGGTGCCGTGCAGGTCGAGCCGGGTGGCGATGACGTCCCGCAGCAGCGCCAGCGGCGTCTCCTGCGTGACCGGCGAGGCGCGTCCGCGGAACCAGAAGAAGCTCTGCGGCACCGCCGCGAGCCACTGGTGCAGCTCGTGCAGCAGCCGGGTCTTGCCGATGCCGGCCTCGCCCAGCACCGTCACGATCCGCCAGCGGGCCTCCTCGGTGACGTCCTCGACCCGGTCCTGCAGGAAGCGCAGCTGCAGCGCCCGGCCGACCGTGGGCGTGCTGACCCCCTCGACGCCGCCAGTGGGGTCGAGGGCGAAGGCGGCGCGGCGCTCGCCGGTGACGACGTACGACGCGACCGGCTCGGCGATGCCCTTGAGCTGCAGCGGCGGCTGCATGACGACGGCGAACTGCCCGCGCAGCTGGCGCTGGGTGTCGGCGGAGACGAGCACCCGGTCGACGGGGGCGGCGGCCTGGAGCCGGGCCGCGCGGTTGACCGTCGGCCCGACCGCCACGAAGGAGCTGTCGCCGCGCTCGTCGAGCGTGCTGACCACCACCTCGCCGGTGTCGATGCCGACGCGCACGTGCAGCTCGACGCCGTGGCGCTCGTGCGCCGTGGTCGAGATCGCCTCGAGCTCGCCGAGCACCTGCAGCCCGGCCCGCACCGCGCGCTGGGCGTCGTCCTCGAAGGAGTGCTCCAGGCCGAAGACCGCCATGACCGCGTCGCCGATGAACTTCTCGACCACGCCGCCGTGCTGCTCGATCACCTGCTGCCAGCGGGTGAAGTAGCCCGTGACGACCTCGCGGGTGTCCTCGGGGTCGAGCTCGCGGGAGAGGACCGTGAAGTCGACGAGGTCGGCGAAGAGCACGGTGACCAGCCGGCGGGTCTCCGAGCGCGGCGCACGCAGCTGGTCGCGCCGGGCGAGCAGGGGCTCCAGCGCCGTGGTGACGACGTCGTCGCCGAGCAGCTCGCGCTGGCCCTCCAGCGCGGCGATGGCGGCCTCGAGCGAGACCAGCTCGGTCGCCTCGTCCCCCGGCATGGCGTCACGGTAAGGCCCCTTGCGTCCCGGGGGTAGGCCGTTCTGGACCAGGGGGATGGTGGCCCGGCGCCGACCGCACTAGGTTGCCCAGGACGCCCCGACGCCCTCGTCGCCCCCGGAGGTCCCATGCGTGTCCATGCCGCCGCCGCGTCCGTCTCCTGGATCCCGACCGACTCGCTGACGGGACCGCTCAAGAAGGGCATGGACCTGCGGGTCAGCCGCTACGACCAGCCGCCACCGGAGCGGGTCGAGGTCCCCGAGGGGGTGCTCGCCCTGCGCGACGCCGACGCGATGCGCTTCGCCAACGTGCTGGCCGCGAGCGCGGAGTTCGACGGCGACAGGGTGGTCGACGCGGCGTACGACGCCGACTCGGGGCTGGCGATCGGTGTCACGACCGCCCGCATCGGCCGGCTGGGGGTGACCTTCCGGGCGGTCGGCCTGCCCGACATCCAGCGCGAGCCGGTGGTCGAGCAGGGCTCCGCCGGGGTCTCGGTCCGCTTCGTGCAGACCGTGGGCGGCCGCACCGGCGCGCCGATCCCGCGCCCGGTGCCCCACCCGCCCTTCGTGCGCTGGCAGGCGCCCATCGTGTGGACCACCCTCGCGCTGACGCTGCGCGCCGACGGCAGCAGCAGCGTCGACCTGACCGGCGCCAGCGCCTTCCCGCGCCACTGGGTCTACGACGCCACCGGCGAGGTGCGCTTCAAGAGCGGCCTGACCGACCAGGCGCGCTGGATGGCGCACTCCTTCGGCGTCCGCACCCCGTGGGCCTCCCACGACCGCGACGCGACCGTCGTCGAGGTGGAGTCCGCGCTGGAGCGGGAGCTCTCGGCCGACATCATGCGCGGCGGCCGGCGTCCCGAGATCCGTCACGTCGCCCAGCACGCCCGGCTGACCCGGCAGGGTGAGACCGGCGACGAGCTCTACCTGCTGCTCGACGGCGTCGTCCGCGTCGACGTCGACGACAAGGCCGTCGTCGAGCTCGGCCCCGGCGCCGTGATCGGCGAGCGCGCCCTGCTCGAGGGCGGCATGCGCACCTCCACCGTCACCGCCCTGACGCCCCTCCGCGTCGCCGTCGCCGCCAAGGACGCCGTCGACCTCGACCGCCTCCGTGCGCTGGCCGACACCCACCACCGCGAGGACACCTGAGTCGGGCTGGCCGGGCCTGCAAATTCACCGGCCGGCCGGTGAATCTGCCACTGGAGCGCCGATACATCGGCCGCCCAGTGGCAGTTCTGTCGCGCCAGTGTCCGATTCGCGCGCCTGCGGATGGTGCCGCCTTCCATCCACAGGGAGTCTCGGGTACGCCGCACTCCACAGGCGCGCACCAGGCGCCCACGTCGGGCACTCTCCGGGCAGAGAGTCCGGCCATGGACGAGATCATCGAGAAGCTGTGCCGAGGCAGGCACTCCTTCCGGCGTGGCGAAGCGGTCGCGATCGGGGTCGACGACAAGGTGCTGCGCGCCGCGGTGCGGGCGAAGGTGCTCTGGCACGTGTGTCACGGCCGCTACGGCCCGTACGCCGCGTGGGCCGAGGCGTCGGCGCTCCAGCGACACCTCTGGCGGCTCGAGGCCGCAGCGGAGGACGCCCACAACGACGTCGCCGCCTCCCACGTCAGCGCTCTGGCGGTGTACGGCGCCCCGACGTGGCGCTTCTCGCTCCACCGGGTTCACCTCGTCAGGCTCGACGGCAGAGCCAACCGACGTACCGCCGCGCTGTCGCAGCACCGAGGCGTCGTGGAGGCGGACGACATCGTGGTCCACGACGGGACGGCGGTCACGTCTGTGGAGCGCACCTGCCTCGACATCACCACTCTCGGTCAGCTCGAGGACAGCCTCGTGGTCCTGGACTGGTTCCTCCACCGCGGACTCACCACGAAGCAGGCGCTGGCAGAGCGGGCAGCTCGCTTCCGTCGGGTGCCCCGAACCCTGCACACCGACCTCGCCATCGGGTTGGCGGACGGCCGACGCGAGTCCGTGGGGGAGTCGAGGACCGCCGTTCTGTTCTGGCGTCACGACGTGCCCGCACCTGTCCCGCAGTACCGCGTGTGCGACGCGCTCGGACGCGAGCTGGCCCGACTCGACTTCGCCTGGCCGCAGTACGGCGTGTGGTTGGAGTTCGACGGTCGGGAGAAGTGGCAGCGTGCGCTCGACGAGGGGCTGGGCCCGATCGCCCTGATGAAGCGCGAGCGACAGCGTGAGCAACTGATCACCCAGCTGACGGGCTGGCGTTGCATCAGGATCACCTGGGCCGACCTGGAACACCCCGAACGAACGGCCGCGTACGTCCGGAGCGTGCTGGCCGGTGGTCCGTTGCGCTGACGATGGATCGGGAGGAATCGACCATCGGCATCACGAAGTTGGAACTGGAAGGCCGATATTTCGTCGTGCCAGTTCCCAATTCACCGGCCGGCCGGTGAATTTGCCGGGCTCCAGCGCACGACCGGCCCTCGCTCAGGACTCCCGGGGCGCCCGGCGGGCGCGGCGGCGGCGCCGGTGGACCGAGATGAGCTGCTCCTGCAGGTTGCGCAGGGGGCGGGCCTCGTCGGCGGGCTGCAGCTGGGTCCACTCGCCGTCGGGGCCGAGCTGCCAGCCGGCGGTGCCGTCGGCGAAGGCGAGGTCGAGCAGGTCGCCGACCTCCTCGACGGCCGAGCGGGCGGGCAGCTTGACCAGGACCTCGACGCGGCGGTCCAGGTTGCGGTGCATCAGGTCGGCCGACCCGATGTAGACCTTGGGGTCGCCGGCGTTCTCGAACCACATGATCCGGCTGTGCTCGAGGTAGCGGCCCAGCACCGAGCGCACCCGGATCGTCTCCGAGAGCCCCTCGACGCCCGGCCGCACCGCGCAGATCCCGCGGATCAGCAGGTCGACGGGCACGCCGGCGCGCGAGGCGAGGTAGAGCTCGTCGATGAGGGCCTCGTCGACGATGGAGTTGGCCTTCATCCGGATCCGGGCGGGGCGGCCCTCGCGGTGGTGGGCGACCTCGGCGCGGATCAGGTCGATCAGCCCGCTGCGCACGGAGTCGGGGGCGACCATCAGCTCGGCGTACGACGCGTTGCGGCTGTAGCCGGAGAGGTTGTTGAACAGGTGGGCGACGTCCTCGCCGATGGCCTCGTCGGTCGTGAGCAGCCCGAAGTCCTCGTAGAGCCGGGCGGTCTTCGGGTTGTAGTTGCCGGTGCCGATGTGGGTGTAGCGGCGGATGCCCTCGGGCTCGTCGCGCACCACCATGGCCAGCTTGCAGTGCGTCTTGAGCCCGACGAGGCCGTAGACGACGTGGCAGCCGGCGTGCTCGAGCTTGCGGGCCCAGCGGATGTTGTTCGACTCGTCGAAGCGCGCCTTGATCTCGACGATGACCAGCACCTGCTTGCCCGCCTCGGCGGCGTCGATGAGGGCGTCGATGAGGGGGGAGTCGCCG
>JBQGFI010000332.1:0-16783 GCA_052040065.1 Marmoricola sp. | reverse complement strand
GCGGCGACGACCGAGGCGACCCCGACCTGCGCGCCGTGCAGCCCCATCGGGAGGTGGTGCTCGGCGTGGTGGAGGTCGCACATGTGGCTGACCAGGTGCTCCATGCCCGAGAGCGAGGCGGTGGTGCCGGCGACGCCGGTGACGATGCCGCGCACGGCCAGCGCCCGGGTGAGCTGCTCGACCGAGGCGGCGTCGCCGCGGCGTACCCCGGCGGCCCAGTCGGCGAAGCCCTCGCCCACGGTCTCCAGCAGCCGGATCGGCGCGGGGTGGAAGCGCTGCTCGGTGCCGACCAGCGACGCCAGCCGCCAGTCGGCCGGCGCGGTGAGCATCGAGGTCATCTCGCCGTAGCCGGCGCGGTTCATCCGCGCGGGGGCCTCGGCCACGGTGCCCGCGTCGGCGAGCACCCCGTCGGGCCAGCGCGAGGGGACGGTGCGCTTGACGCCGTCGCGCAGCACCACCGAGACGTCGTCGGTGTAGCCGTCGACCGAGGCCGCGGTCTGCACGGTGACCAGCACCGGCGACCAGTCGCCCTCCGCGACCGTGGCGGTCTTGCCGATGTCGCTGATGGTGCCGCCCCCGAGCGCCACCACCACGTCGGCGCCGTACGCCGCCCGGCGCGCGGTGGCCACGACGTCCTCGGAGACGTGCAGCTCGGGGTGGCCGTCGTCGAGCACCACCCGGGTCACCTCGAAGCGCTCCGCCAGCACGCGCTCGGCCAGGTCCTTGACGTCCTCCCCGTCACGGGTGAGGCGCACGGGGTCGACGAGCAGCACCAGCCGGCGTCCGGCGTCCGGTGGCAGCAGGTCCTCCACGACGTCGCCGAGGCGCTCGAGCGTCGCCGGGCCGATGACGACCGCGCGGAGCAGGCAGGGCGCCAGCTCCCCGTCGGGGTCGGCCTCCGCGAGCATCGACCGGACCCGGTCGAGGTCCTGGGCGGCGGCGGGTGACATGGGGGCTCCTGGTGCGGGCGCGGGAGGGACGGACGGACCGGCGGTGGTCAGTGTTGGGAGATCCGAGCCCGGGCGCCGCGGTCGGTGAGGACGGCCACGATGATCGCGGCGCCGATGACGACCGGCTGCAGGTTGGGCGAGACGTTGAGCAGCGACATGCCGTTGTTGAGCACACCGATGATCAGCAGGCCGATGAAGGTGTTGAGCATGCTGCCCGAGCCGCCGGAGAGGCTCGCGCCGCCGATCACCACGACGGCGATGACGTTGAGCAGGTCGGCGGTGCCGGCCGTCGGCTGCGCCGAGTCCAGCCGGGAGCCGACGATCATGCCCGCCAGGGCGGCCAGGCCGCCCGCGATCATGTAGACCGAGATCTTCATCCGCGTCACGTCGAGGCCCGAGAGGCGCGCGACCTCCGCGTTGCCGCCCACGGCGTACAGCGCGCGGCCACTGGGCCGGAAGTTGAGCCAGAAGGCGGCCACGACGAAGACGGCGATCATGATCCAGGCCTGGATCGGCAGGCCGAGGAAGTCGTTGCTGGTGATGGCGAGGTACCAGTCGGGGAAGCCGGTGATCGGGTTGCCGTTGGTGATGTAGAGCGCGAGGCCCGCGGCGGCCGACATCGTGGCCAGCGTCGCCACGAAGGGCTGGATCTTGCCGTAGGTCGACAGCACGCCGTTGACCAGTCCGACCAGCAGGCCGACGACGAGCGCGGCCACGAGCGCCCACCCGAAGGGCACCGAGTGCTCGCGGAAGAGCCAGGCCGAGGTCATCAGCGAGAGCGCGAGCGTCGAGCCGACCGAGAGGTCGATGCCGCCGATGAGGATGACCAGCGCCGCACCCACGGCCATGATCCCGATGTCGGAGTTCTGGCTCAGGATGTTGGTGAGGTTCTGCTGGGTCAGGAAGTACGGCGAGAGGAAGCTCAGCACGACCATCACGGCGACCAGGCCCAGCAGCGGGCCGGGGATCGCGCGGAAGGCGGCGGCGAGCACCCCGGTGGCCGAGGGGCGGTCGTCCCCGCCCCCGCCCGGCGTGGCCGAGTCGGTGCGTGCGTGCTCCGTGGGTGCTGACATGCCTGGGGACTCCTGGGACTCGATCGCGGACATCGCGTTACCTGCTTCCTGCCTGGCCGACCGGCACGGCCAGCTCGATGACGCGCTCGGGGGTGGCCTCCTCGCGCGTCAGCACTCCTCGCTGGCGACCGCCTGCCATCACCATCACGCGGTGGGCCAGCCCCAGCACCTCCTCCAGCTCGGAGGAGACGACGATGACGGCCATGCCCTGCTCGGCGAGCGAGCGGATGACCTCGTAGATCGCCATCTTGGCGCCGACGTCGACCCCGCGGGTCGGCTCGTCGATGATGAGGACCTTGGGGTCCTGCAGCAGCCACTTGCCGATGAGGACCTTCTGCTGGTTGCCGCCCGAGAGCGACCTGACCGGCTTGGACATGTCGCCGCGGATGTCGAGGCGCTCCCGCTGCTGCAGGCTGATGTGGCGCAGCCGGCGGCGGGTGATCACGCCGTGGCGCGCGAGCCGCTTCTCCCACGGCAGCGCGAGGTTCTCCGCGGACGAGCGGTCGAGGTGGAGTCCCTGGCCCTTGCGGTCCTCGGGCACCATCACCACGCCGCGGGCGATCGCCTCGGCGGGTCCGTGGCCCCGGAGCCGGTGCCCCTCGACGACCACCTCACCCGCATCGGCTCGGTCGGCACCCGCGATGGCGCGCACCACCTCGGTGCGGCCGGCGCCGACCAGCCCGGCGATGCCGAGCACCTCGCCCGCGGAGACGGTGAAGTCGATGTCGGCGAAGACCCCGGTGCGACCCAGGCCCCGCACCTCGAGCACGACGTCGTCGCGGCTGGGGCTCGGCGCCACGTGCTCGTAGGTGAACTCCCGGCCCACCATCGCGTTGACGAGGGCCTCGCGACCGACCTCCCCGGCTTGCCAGGCCGCGACGCGGCTGCCGTCGCGCAGGCAGACGATCTCGTCGGAGACCTCGAGCACCTCGTCGAGGCGGTGGGAGATGTAGACCACGCCGGCGCCGCGCTCGCGCAGCGCCCGGATCCGCTCGAGCACCTGGGCGGTCTCGGCCTCGCCGAGCGAGGCCGAGGGCTCGTCGAAGATGACGTAGCGCGGCTTCTTGCTGAGCGCCTTGGCGATCTCGATCTCCTGCTGCTTGGCCATCGAGAGGCCCTGCACCTTGCGACGCGGGTCCAGGTCGACGCCCAGGCTCTCCAGCAGCTCGCGGGCCTCGGCGTTCATCCGGGCCCGGTCGAGCCGCCCGGCCCGCGTGGGCAGCTGGCCGAGGAAGATGTTCTCCGCGACCGTGAGGCCCGGCAGCAGCCGGATCTCCTGGTGGATCAGCACCACCCCGGCGTCCAGGGCGTCGCTGGGCGACCCGGGCGCGTAGGGCTGGCCGTCGAGCGTCATCGAGCCCGAGTCGGGCCGGTTGACCCCGGTGATCAGGGAGCTGAGCGTCGACTTGCCGGCGCCGTTCTCGCCGATGAGGCCGACGACCGAGGCGGCCGGGACGTCGAAGTCGACCGACTTCAGCACCGTCACGCCGCTGTAGCTCTTGACCAGCTGGCGGCACTGCAGGCCGGTGGCCGTGGTGTCGGCGCTCATGCGGGCTCCTCCAGGGATCGATCGAGGTGGTTCCCCGGGCCGGCCCCTCGCGGGGAGGGACCGGTCCGGGAGTCGCTGGGCTTACTTGAAGGACTGCGCGTCGGGCCCGTAGAAGTCCTCGACCTTGTTGTCGGCGACGGTCTCCTTGTTGATCAGCACCGTGTCCTGGTACTGCTCGGCCGGGATGTCGTCACCCTCGCCCTCCATCAGCGCGATGGCGTTCTGCACCGCGATCTGGCCCATCTTGAAGGGCTGCTGGGCCATCGTGGCCTGCGTCAGGCCGCTCTCGACGGCGTCGAACATCGTCGGGAAGCCGTCGATGCCGACCGAGAAGATCTCCTTGTTGGCCTCCCGGGCCGCCTTGGAGGCACCCATCGACATCGCGTCGCTCTCGCCGAAGACCGCGTCGAGGTCGGGGTTGGCGGTCAGGATGTTCTGCGTCGCCTTGAAGGCCTCGGTCTCGTCCCAGTTGGCGGTCTCCTCGGCCACGACCTCGATGTCGGGGTTCTCGTCGAGCGCCTTCTCGCAGCCCTCGGTGCGCTGGATCTCCGCGGTCGAGCCGAGCACGCCGTGCAGGATCGCGAGCTTGCCCTCCCCGCCGATCTGGTCGAACATCCACGTGCACAGCTCGTAGGCGGCCTTGACGCTGTCGGTCGCGATGTAGGTCGCGAGCTCGCCCTCGCCCTCCTCGGGGCGCTGGTCGACCGCGATCACGGGGATGTCGGCCTGGTTGGCGGCGCGCACGCCGGCGGCGGCGGCGGTGGAGTCCTGCGAGGTGAAGATCAGCGAGCCGACCTGCTGGGTGATGAGGTCGTTGACCTGCTTGATCTGGGCGTTGGAGTCGTTGTTGGCCGAGACGATCTTGACGTCGTAGCCCTGCTTCTCGGCCTCGGCCTCGATGCCGGCGACCTCGGCGACGTAGAAGAGCGACTTCTGGTCGGCCACGGAGACGCCGATGGTCTTCTTGCCCGAGTCACCGCCCCCGCCGTCCGCGGAGGAGCCGCAGGCGGTGAGGCCGGCGGCTGCCAGGGTCAGGGTGGCCGCGGCGGCTGCGGTGCGCAGGGCGTGGGAGCGAGTCATGGGCGATCTCCTGGACGTGGCACTCGGGGCGCCGTGGATAAATATTCAGGTATCCAATGAGGATGCACCCATCATGTGGTCGGCGTCACAGCCTCGTCAAGACCCTGGCCCAACTTCGTCGTCGGACGCGCCGCCCGAGCGCGCGGGCGACCCGCGGCGAGGACGGCCGCTCCCTGGCTCCCGCCGCAGGTCAGGTGCGGTAGACGGCCACCTCGGTGGCCTTCACGCTCAGCGTCACCCGGGCACCCGGCACGAGGTCCAGCTCGGCGACGGCCTGCGCCGTGACGTCGGCACTGAGGTCCCCCGCGCGGACGCGCACCCGGTCCCCCTGGGGCTCGACCGCGGTCACGACGGCCGTCAGGGCGTTGCGCGGGCTGCCACCGGGAGGCTGCCGGTAGACGGCGACCGCGGCGGGCGAGAAGACCGCCACCGCCGGGTCCCCGTCGGTCGGCAGCGAGCCGACCACGACCCCGTGCACGTCGAGCCCCTCGCGCACCCGGACGCTGCCGTGGCTCCAGGCGCCCCGGAGCATGTTGAGGCCGGCGATCCGGGCGGCGAAGGCGCTGCGGGGGCGAGCGAGGACCTCCGCGGCCGGGCCACGCTCGACGACCCGTCCCCCGTCGAGGACGACGACGGTGTCGGCCAGCAGCAGGGCGTCGAGGGCGTCGTGGGTGACCAGCACGACGCTGCGGTCGGCGAGCACGCGGCGCAGCGTCTGGCGCAGCGCCGGCGTCACGGCGACGTCGAGGGCGGCCATCGGCTCGTCGAGCAGCAGCAGCCGAGGGTCTGCCGCGAGCGCGCGGGCCACCGCCACGCGCTGCGCCTGGCCGCCGGAGACCTGCGACGGCTTCCGGTCGGCCAGCTCGGCCGCCCCGACCTGCTCCAGCCAGTGCCGGGCCGTCGCCCGCGCCTCGGCCCGTCCGGCGCCCCCGCTGCGCGGGGCGAACTCCACGTTGTCCTGCACGCTCAGGTGCGGGAAGAGCAGCGGGTCCTGCGCCAGCAGCGCGACGTGGCGGTCGTGCGGGGCCACCCACGCGGGCGCCCCGTCGTCGACGACGGTGAGGGGTCGGCCGTCGAGCACCACGCGGGCGCGGTCGGGACGCAGCAGTCCGGCCGCCACCGACAGCACGGTCGACTTGCCCGCGCCGTTGGGGCCGAGCAGTGCCACCGTCTCCCCCGGCGCGACGTCGAAGGCGACGTCGACGCCGCGGTCCTCGACCCTCGCGGAGAACTCAAGGCTCACAGCGCGCTCCTGCTCCGTCGCGCGAAGCCGATCACGACGACCGCGACGACCACCAGGACGAGCGAGAGGGCGACCGCCGCGTCGGCGTCGGTCTCGCGACGCAGGTAGATCTCGAGCGGCAGCGTGCGGGTGACGCCCTGGAGGCTGCCGGCGAAGGTGATCGTCGCCCCGAACTCCCCGAGCGAGCGGGCGAAGGAGAGCACCGCGCCCGACACCAGCCCCGGCAGCACCAGCGGGATCGTGACCCGGCGGAAGACCGTCGTGGGGCGGGCGCCCAGCGAGGCGGCGACGACCTCGTACTGCCGGCCGGCGGTGCGCAGCGAGCCCTCGAGGCTCACCACGAGGAAGGGCAGGGCGACGAAGGTCTGGGCCAGCACCACCGCGAGGGTGGAGAAGGCCACCTGGAGCCCGAGCACCTCGAGGGTCTCGCCGAGCAGCCCGCGGCGCCCGAAGGTGTAGAGCAGCGCGATGCCGCCCACGACGGGCGGCAGCACCAGCGGCAGCAGCACCAGCGACCGCAGCAGCCCCTGACCGGGGAACTCGGTGCGCGCGAGCACGACGGCCATCGGCACCCCCAGCACCACGCAGGCCACCGTGCTCGCCGAGGACGTCTGCAGGCTCAGCAGCAGCGCGGCCCGCGAGGACTCCGAGGAGATCAGGGTGAGGAAGCTGCCCCACTCGACGCGGGTGACGATGGCGAGCAGCGGCAGCAGCACGAAGCCCGCGCCCACGACCGCGGGCAGGTAGATCCAGCCGGGGACGCCGACGTCCGTGCGTGCTCGCGACACCTCAGCCCACCCTCGGTCCGGGCCGGCTCAGGGCCGACCGAACCCGGCGTCGGCCAGGACCTGCTGGCCCTCGTCGCCGAGCACGAGGTCGACGAACTCCTGGGCGAGGTCGGCCTCGTCGCTGTCGGCGACGGTCGCGATCGGGTAGGCGTTGACGACCGACCGCGCCTCCGGGACGTCGATCCCCCGCACGTCGTCGCCGGCCGCGACGACGTCGGTGACGTAGACGAGCCCGGCGTCCGCCTCGCCCGAGGTGACCTTGCCGAGCACGTCGGTGACCGACTGCTCCTCGCTGTCGGGCGCCAGCGTCACCCCGGCCTCCTCGGCCAGCCGCACCGCAGCGGCACCGCACGGGACCTCGGGAGCGCAGACGACCAGGTTGAGGTCCGGGTCGGCCAGGTCGGCCAGCGACCCCACTCCGGCGGGGTCGTCCGGCGGGGTGGCGATCTGCAGCGTGTTGGTCGCGAAGACCCGGGGCTCGGAGCCCTGCAGGCCGTCGGCCGTCAGCTTGTCCATGTTGGCCTCGTCGGCGGAGGCGAAGACGTCGGCCGGGGCGCCGCTCTGGATCTGGGCGACCAGGTCGGAGGAGCCGGCGAAGCTGAGCTCGACGTCGACCCCGTCGTGCGACTCCTCGAAGCGCTCGGCGAGCTCCTCGAAGGTGGTGGTCAGCGATGCCGCGGCGTACACCGTCAGCGTGGTGTCGCCACCGTCACTGCCGCCGTCTCCTCCGCAGGCGGCCGTGCCGGCCAGCAGCAGACCCGCCGCCACGGCGGCGACCATGCGCCTCATCGCTCTCCTCCTGCGGTCTCGATCACGACGTTGGTGGACTTGATCGCGGCCACGGCCACCGATCCCGGCTCCAGACCGAGGTCGCGGACCGCCTCGCTCGACATCAGCGACACCACCCGGAAGGGCCCGCACTGCAGCTCGACCTGCGCCATCACGGCGTCGGCCCGGATCTCGGTGACGAGACCGACGAAGCGGTTGCGCGCCGAGCTCGCCAGACCTCCCGGCAGCGGCGGTGGCGCGGCGTGGGTGCGCGCGACCTGCGCCACCTCGTAGCCGTCGACCACCTTGCGCCCGGACTCGTCCTGGGTGGCGCTGAGCGTGCCGTTGTCGACCCAGCGGCGCACGGTGTCGTCACTGACCCCCAGGTAGGCGGCGGCATCACGGATCCTCATCTGCGGCACATCTGGACCCTACACGCTGCAACCACGCATGTATCAGGGCGAAGTCGCAGCACCTGCGGATCAGCACTCAGGCCCGGGCGAGGTAGACCGTGTTGGCGGAGGTGCCACGCGTGAGCGGGTTGTCGAAGGCGACCTCGTGCTCCGCGACGTCGGTGAAGACCGCGCGCAGGACCTGGAGGAAGCCGTCGCCGGCGGACTCGTCGGACCACAGGCCGAAGACGCCGTCCGGGCGCAGCGCCGTCCGGAGCCGTCGCAGGCCCTCCTCGGTGTAGAGGTCCGCGTGCGACGGGTCGAGGTGGTGCGTCGGGGTGTGGTCGACGTCGAGCAGGATCGCGTCGTACGGCGCGTCGCCGCCCGCTGCGGTGGTCAGGCCCCCCGACCGTGCGAGGGCGAAGAAGTCGCCCTGCACCATCCGGCAGCGCGGGTCGCCCGCGACGACGTCCGAGACCGGGAGCAGGCGGCGCTCGTGCCAGTCGATGACGGGGCCCAGCGCCTCCACGACCACCAGCTCGCCGACGCGCTCGTCCCGCAGCGCCTCGGCCGCGGTGTAGCCGAGCCCGAGACCGCCCACGAGCACGCGCAGTCCCTCACCGGCGAGCACGCCGAGGCCGCGCGTGGCGAGATCGCGCTCGGCGACGGTGAAGGCGCTGGACATCAGGTACTCCTCGCCCAGGCGCACCTCGTAGACGTCCTCGCCGGTGACCAGCTCGACCCTGCGCCGCAGCATCAGCTCGCCCATCGGCGTCTGCTGCCAGTCCAGCTCCTCGAGGCGGGGTCTGCTCGGGTCGCGCATGGGGTCCTCCGGGAGCTGCGGTGGTCGACGGGCCTCGCGCGTCAGAGGTCGCGGTGAACCTCCGTCGGCTCCTCGCGGGGGGTGCGGGCGCTGTTGCGGATGGCCAGGGCGAGACCGCCCCAGAGCACCAGCATGGCGATGACCATCATCACGATCGCGGACGTGCTCATCGGGATCCCTCCTCGGGGGGCGCGGTCAGGTCGACGGTACGTCGCCACGGCAGTCGGGCGAGCACGAGCGCAAGCACGATCACCAGCGCCGCCGAGCCCCAGCCGATCGAGTTGATCAGCCAGCCGGGGTAGCCGCCGTACGGCTCCGCGAGCACCGCCCGCAGCTCGTCGACCAGCACGTAGAGGAGTGCCGCGGGGGTGACCACGCCCACGAGCACGAGCCACCAGCTGCCGAGCCGCAGCGACCCGGTGCGGTTGAGGTGGTCGCGGAGGTGGTCGAGGTCGCGGTAGACCCAGGTGACGGCGAGCATGCTGACGACGGCGACCAGGAGGATGCCGAAGCGGTTGATGAAGTGGTCGGCGGTGTCGAGGATCGGCACGCCCGTGGTGGTGGCGAAGAGCAGCACGCTGACGAGGGCCGCCGGCACGCCCACGACGAGCGACGCGGTGGCGCGCCCGAGGTCGAGCTTGTCGCGCACGGCGGAGATCACGACCTCGATCACGCTGACCAGCGAGGTGATGCCGGCGACCACGAGGGAGCCGAAGAAGAGCACGCCGATCACGGCCACGGCCGGCGCCTCGGACAAGATCGCCGGGAAGCCCATGAAGGCCAGACCGAGCCCCGAGGTGGCCACCTCGTCGACCGCGACGCCGTTGGCCTGGGCCATGAAGCCCAGCGCGGCGAAGACGCCGATGCCGGCGAGCAGCTCGAAGGAGGAGTTGGCCAGGCCGACGACCATGCCGGACCCGGTCATGTCGGTCTTGCGGCCGACGTACGACGCGTAGGTGATCATGATGCCGAAGCCGACCGACAGCGAGAAGAAGATCTGGCCGAAGGCCGCGGCCCAGACCCCGGCGTCGGTCAGCGCCCCCCAGCTCGGGGTGAAGAGCGCGTCGAGGCCGGCGGCGGCTCCCGGCAGGAAGAGCGACTGGACCACCAGGGCGAGGAAGGCGACGACGAGCAGCGGGATGAAGACCACCGACGTGGCACCGATCCCCTTCTGCACCCCGGCGACCATGATCGCGATCACGGCCACCCACACCAGCAGCAGCGGCCACAGCACGCCGCCGACGAAGTCGAGCCCGATGCCCGGGTCGGCCGTCTGCAGGAACTCTCCGAAGAAGAAGTCGTCGGGCGCCGAGCCCCAGGACTGGTCGATCGAGAAGAAGGTGTAGCGCACCGACCAGGCGATGATCACGGCGTAGTAGATCGCGATGACCGCGCAGATCCCGACCTGCCACCAGCCCAGCGTCTCCGCCGTGGCCCCGCCGAGTCGCCGGAAGGACAGCGGCGCGGACCCGCGGTAGCGGTGCCCGATGCCGTAGTCGAGCAGCAGGAACGGCAACCCGGCGACCAGCAGCGCCACCAGGTAGGGGATCACGAACGCTCCCCCGCCGTTCTCGTAGGCGACGTACGGGAAGCGCCAGATGTTGCCCAGCCCCACGGCCGACCCGATCGCCGCCAGGATGAACACCTTGCGACTGGTGAAGGCCCCCCGGGAGCGCTGCTCCTGCGACGTGCCGGACGGCTGTGCTTGCTGCGACATCGCGCCTCCTCTGCTGGCTCGCACCGAGGCTAGTGGCCCTCGAGGTCACGCCACACCGACCGCGTCACCGTGGACCGGGTGCGCAGACGACAAGAGGCCCTCACAGTGACTGTGAGGGCCTCTTGCTCTCGTAGCGGGGGCAGGATTTGAACCTGCGACCTCTGGGTTATGAGCCCAGCGAGCTACCGAGCTGCTCCACCCCGCGTCGGCTCGGATGACTTTACTCGTCGGCTCCGGCGACGCCAAATCGGCGCTGGCTAGAGCAGCAGCGAGGCGGCGACGGCGCCGAGGAGGAGCAGCATCAGGGCCGCGATGATGCCGAGGAGCATCGCCATCACGGTGTCGGCGGTGTCGACGCCGACGCGGACCAGCAGCCGGCGGCGGGCCTCGTGGCGCTCCCGCTGCGGCGACCAGCGGACGACGACGCGCAGGTCGCCGGCGGGGCCACCGGCCGTACCGAGCTCGCCGCGGCCGCGGAAGACCCAGGTGCCCTGCTCGCGCAGCTCGATGGTGCGGCCGGAGCCGAGCGGCACGGTGACGCGGTCGTCGGGCTGGTCGAGCAGGTAGACCTGCTCGACGTCGGCACCTCGTACGCCGGCACTGCGGGCGCGCTCGGCACGTCGCCTGCGCTGCTCGCGCTGCGCGGCGGCGCGCGCCTCGCTCCTCATGCGGAGACGCCGCGCGGCGAGGCTGGCGTCGAGGCTGGCGCGGGCCTGCGGGTCGGCGAGCACGTCGTAGGCCCGCTGCAGCCGGACGAAGCGCGAGATCGACCCGCCCCGGTCGGGGTGGTGCGTCATCGCGAGACGGCGGTAGGCGCGCTTGACCTCCTCGTCGGAGGCGTCGGGCGAGAGCTCGAGCACGGCGTAGGGATCGGTGAGCTGATCCACTTGGTCCACTGGTGCTGCGCCTCCCCCCGGTGACGATCCGCATCCCCCACGTACGCGGTGCGCCGAAGGATGACACGGTGCGACTCCGCCCCGACAGTCCGGAAGCCCCGACTGCGGAGAATCGCCGCGATTGGTCTAGTCACTACCCATCTGCGGCGTTGACTCAAACCCCTCCGCCATGATGTGCACCGTGCGAGCCCTCCCCAGGTACGACGAGGCGGACGCCCTGCCCGGCGTCCCGCGCCGGCCGGTGCCGGCGGCGTACGGCGACAGCAACGGCCACATGAACGTGCGGCACTACCTCGGCACCTTCGACGACGCCGAGTGGGAGCTCTTCGGCCCGCACGGCCTCGACACCGAGGCGAGCCACGGCGGGGGGCTCTTCGCGCTGGAGCAGTACCTCACCTACCGCCGCGAGGTGCTCGTCGGCGCCGAGGTCTCGGTGCACCTGCGCGTGGTGGGGCGCGACGAGCGGATGCTCCACCTGGTCAGCTACCTGCTCGACCACGACGAGGGCCGGGTGGCGGCCAGCATGGAGGCGCTCGAGGCGTACGTCGACCACGGCACCCGGCGGCTCGCGCCCTTCCCCGCGCCGGCGGCCGCCGAGCTCGACCGGCTCGCAGCCGAGCACCGCGCGCTGCCGTGGCGGCCCGACCTCAGCGGCGCGATGGCACTCCCGGGGGCCCGGTGAACGACGCCACGAGCGGGTCGCCGGCGTACGGGTCGGTGCTGCTCGGCCCCGAGCGGCAGGGCCCACGTCGGCTGCGGGTGCGCGTGCAGCTGCTGCTGACCGTGCTGCTCGTGGCCACCAACGTCATCGGCGCCGGACTCGTCTTCGTGCTCTCGGCGCTGGTCATCCCCGGCCCCTCGGCCAACCCCGGCACGGTGCTCTCGCTCGCGATCGGCGTGCCGGTCTACGTCGCGGCCGCGCTCGCCGTGGGAGCGATCTGGGGCACGGCCGGGGCGCTGCGCGCGCTGCGCTGGGCCTACCGCGACGAGGTGCCGACCCGCGAGCAGCGGATCGAGGCGCTCGGGGTGCCCTGGTTCCTGACCAAGGTGCAGGCGGCGCTGTGGGCCACCGCCACCGTGCTCTTCACCGGCATGGCGGTCGTGGTGCAGCCCGAGCGCGCCCTGAGCACCGCCTTCACCGTCGGCATCGCCTCGGTCGTGGTGACCGCGATCGCCTACCTCTTCACCGAGTTCGCGCTGCGGCCCATCGCGGCGCGCGCGCTGGCCGGCGAGGAGCCGGTGCGCACCGGCCGGCTCGGCGTACGCCGCCGGATGCTGCTCTTCTGGGGCCTCGGCACCGGGGCCCCGGTCGTGGGCCTGATCGTGGTCTCGCTGCTCGCGCTCAGCGGGCTCGACGACGACCTCAGCGCCACCCGGCTCGCGGTGATCATGCTGGTGCTCGGCAGCGTCGTGCTGGCCTTCGGCCTGCTGGTCACCTGGCTCAACGCGCGCGCGGTCGTGGCGCCGATCCTCTCGGTGCGCGACGCGATGCAGCGCGTCGAGCAGGGCGAGCTCGACCAGGCGGTCACGGTCTACGACGGCACCGAGCTGGGCCAGCTGCAGGTCGGCTTCAACCAGATGGTCAGCGGGCTGCGGGAGCGCGAGCACCTGCGCGACATGTTCGGCCGCCACGTCGGCCAGGAGGTCGCCGCGGCGGCGGCCCGCGGTGACGTCGAGCTGGGCGGCGAGACGCGCGTGGTCAGCGTGCTCTTCGTCGACATCGTCGGCTCGACCACCCTCGCCGCCGAGCGCGAGCCCGCCGAGGTCGTCGAGCTGCTCAACCGCTTCTTCTCCGTCGTCGTCGCCGAGGTGGCCGCGCGGGAGTGACTTGTCAACAAGTTCATCGGCGACGCCGCCCTCGCGGTCTTCGGGGCGCCGGTCGAGATGCCCGACCACGCCGCCCGCGCCCTCGCCACCGCCCGTGCGATGGCGACGCGGCTCGCCGAGGAGGTGCCCGAGCTGGGCGCCGGCGTCGGCGTCGCGACCGGCGAGGCCGTCGCCGGCAACGTCGGCGAGGAGTCGCGCTTCGAGTACACCGTCATCGGCGACGCCGTGAACGCCGCGGCCCGGCTCACCGAGCTCGCCAAGGACGTCGAGGGTCGGGTGCTCGTCGCCACCGCGACCGTCGACGACGCCGGCGAGGACGAGGCGCGCCACTGGGCGGCGTACGACGCGGTCACCCTGCGCGGCCGTGCCACCGAGACGGCGTGCTCGGTGCTGGCGCGCGGCGGCGTACGCGAGGGGTGAGGGGCCACCTCGCCAGGAAGTCTGCTGCTTCGCCAAGGACGCCCACATGGCGAAGCGGCGAAGTCACTGGTCAACCAGTGACTTCGCCGCCTCGTGAGCCGCTTCGTGAGCCGCGTGAGCCGACCCGTGAGCCGGGCTACGGCGCCTGGGTGTTCAGCGCCCGCTCGACCAGGGCGCGGGCCTCGTCGACGGCCTCGGAGTAGCCGGTCAGGTCGCCGTCCTGCAGCGCCTGGTCGGCCTCGGCGAACTTCTCGTCGGCCTGCTGCAGCAGGGCCAGCGCCTCCTCGGGCAGCGGGTCGCCACTGGGGGCCGGGTCGGGATCGGGCGCCGGGTCCTCACCGCCACCCTCCTCGGGCGGCGGCGTGGAGTCGCCGCCGGAGGAGTCGAGGACGTCGTCGAGGGCCTCGGAGAGGTTGGTGCCGATGCCGACCTCGTCACCGAAGGAGGTGACGACGTAGCGCAGCAGCGGGTAGGCGCCGTCGCCGCCGGACCTGACCGTGTAGAGCGGCTGCACGTAGAGCAGGCCGCCCCCGACGGGGAGGGTCAGCAGGTTGCCGTAGACGACCTCGGCGTCGCTCTGGCGGAAGGGACGCACCGCCTCGGCGACCTTCGGCTCGTTCTGGAACTGGTTGGCGATCTGCGCCGGTCCCGGCACCTGGGTGTTGCTCGGCAGCCGCAGGATCTCGAACTGGCCGTAGGTGTCGGGGTCGGAGGCGTCGGCGCCAACGGACATGAACGACGCGAGGTTCTGCCGGTTGTTGGGCGTGTAGGTCGACGTCAGCGAGAAGGTCGGCTCCTCCGCCCCCTGCCGGGTCACCGAGAGCCGGTACGGCGGCTGCTTGTTGGTCGACTGCGCCTCCACCGGGTTGGACGGCACCGCCCACGCGTCACTGCCCTCGTAGAAGGTCCGCGGGTCGAGCACGTGGTAGCGGGCGAGGATGTCGCGCTGCACCTTGTACAGGTCCTGCGGGTAGCGCATGTGGTTCAGCAGCTCCTCGGGGATGTCGGCACGAGGCTCGACCACCCCCGGGAAGGCCTTGCTCCAGGTCTTGAGGACCGGGTCGTCCTGGTCCCACTCGTAGAGCGTGACGGTGCCGTCGTACGCGTCGACCGTCGCCTTGACGGCGTTGCGCATGTAGTTGATCTGGTCGGTCGGCAGCGTCGCGAAGGTCGAGCGCGGGTTGATGGCGTCGCTGGTCATGTCCTCCAGCGAGCGCTTCTCGGCCTGGGGGTACATGTCGCTGACGGTGTAGCCGTCGAGCAGCCACACCATCCGGCCGTCGACCACCGCGGGGAGCGCGTCGTTGTCGACGGTCAGCCACGGGGCGACCTTCTGGACCCGCTCGCGCGGGCTGCGGTCGTAGAGGATCTTGCTGTTCTCGTTGACGCGCGAGGAGAGCACGATGTTGGCGTCGCCGAACTTCACGGCGTACAGCAGCTTGTTGAAGATGTTGCCGACGCTGACGCCGTCGGCGCCGTCGTAGGTGTTGGTGGTGCCCTCGTCCTCGTCGGTGCCGCCCGTGGGGATGTCGAGCTCGATGTTGGCGTCCGACCCGTCGGGCTGGCCCACGATGGAGTAGTCCGGGGAGTTCTCGCCGAAGTAGATCCGCGCCTGGTAGGTGCCGTCGGGCTGCCGGTCGCTGATCGCACCGCGGGGCGGGAGGTCCTCCTCGGCCCACACCGGCGCGCCGTCGGCGCTGTTGGTCTCGTCGGCCGCCGCGCTCTGGTTGCCGTAGGCGCCGATCAAGCCGTAGCCGTGGGTGTAGACGGTGCGCAGGTTGGACCAGGTCTGCTGGTTCTCCGGCAGACCGGCCTGGTTGAGCTCGCGGGCCGCCACGACGACGTCGCGCTGCTGCCCGTCGATCTCGTAGCGGTCGACGTCGAGCACGTCGGGCACGCTGTAGTAGCCGCGGACCTGCTGCAGCTGCTGGAAGGTGTCGGTGACGACCTCGGGGTCGACCAGGCGCACGCCCTCGGTCGAGGCGGCGTTGGCCGCCAGCTCCTGGGCCTCCAGCTCGGTGCTCGCGGCGTACGACGTGGTCTCGGTCTGCTCGACCCCGAAGGCGTCGCGGGTGGCCTGGATGTTGCGGGCGATGTACTGCGACTCGCGGTCGGGCTCGCTCGGGCGGACCTGGAAGCGCTGCATCAACCCGGGCCACACCGCGCCGAGCAGCAGCGCCGAGACCACGAAGAGGGCGACGCCCACGCTCGGCAGCAGCCAGGTGCGGCGCCACACGTTGACGAAGAAGAGCACGGCGCAGATGACGACGACGTACATCAGGATCGTCTTGCCGGGGAGCACGGCGTTGTCGCGCGTGTAGGTCATGCCGGTCACGAGCGCGCCGGTCTGCGAGGTCAGGTCGAAGCGGTCGAGCCAGTAGTCGACGCCCTTGAGCAGCAGGAAGATGCCGGCCAGAGCCGAGAGGTGGGCGACGGCGGCGGGGGTGAAGCGGTCGCCCGCGGCCTGCAGCCGGATGCCGCCGTAGAGGTAGTGCACGACCAGCGCCAGGGCGATCGCGATGAAGACGGCCGTCATCGCGAAGTCGGTCAGGAAGTGCCACCACGGCAGGTCGAAGACGTAGAAGCCGATGTCGCGACGGAAGAAGGGGTCGTTGGAGCCGAAGGACTCGCCGTTGCGCCACAGCAGGTAGGTGCGCCAGGTGCCGGTGGCCGAGATCCCGGCGAAGACGCCGAAGACGAGGGAGACGCCGAGCAGCAGCCAGCGCCGGATCGGGGTCACCACCTCGCGGTAGCGCTCCAGGTTGGCCTGCTCGGGCGAGGCGGGGCGGAAGAGCGGGCGGAAGCGGAAGGCGATCCACAGGTTGGCCCCCACCACGACGGCCATCAGCAGGCCGAAGGCCAGGAAGAGGCCGACCCGCGTCCAGATCAGGGTGCTGAAGACCGAGCCGAAGCCGATGCTGTTGAACCACAGCCGGTCGGTCCAGATGCCGGCGAAGAGCGAGAAGCCCACGACCAGCGCCGCGACCACGACGATCGTCAGGGCGAGCGGGCCGGGACGGCGGGGGCCGCCGGGCGGGCGGGTGGCCGTCTGACGACCGCCACCCTCACCTCCGCCGGCTCCTGCGGGTCGATCGGAAAAGAAGTCACTCATGGTGGCTCTCCGTGGGGCCTTCCGGGTCGGTGTCCCCGTCGACTGCGTCGGGGACGAAGGTGGCGTGCAGCAACTCTAGGAGGGTGGGCACCAGGTCCTCGCCGCCCAGCACCAGGGTGTCGTCGTCGTGGGCCCGCTGCCGGAT
>JBQGFI010000331.1:0-5251 GCA_052040065.1 Marmoricola sp. | reverse complement strand
CGTGCCGGGCGACTCACCCAGGGGTGGATCGCCAGCAGCAGGTCGGACCCCGAGGAGATCGGCCGCGGCGTCGCGCTCGTGCGTGAGGGCGCCCGCGAGTCCGGCCGCGACCCGTCGGCGCTCCGGGTGCTGGCACGCGTGGTCGTCGACCTGCACGACGACGACCCCGGCCCGGGGCGTCAGCGCTACCAGGGCACCGCGGAGCAGGTGCGCGACGACCTGCGCGCGCTGAGCTCCCACGGCGTCACCGAGGCGCTGGTCGACCTCAACTTCTCGCCGCGGGTCGGATCCTCCGACGTCGACGGCGACGCCGCGGAGGCCGAGGCGCAGCGCGTGCTCGACGCGCTCGCCCCGGCCGCTGCGGAGTGACGGCGATGACGTGCAGCTGGCCGGCGAGGGTGAGGTACTCCGGACCCGACCTAGATGGCCTCGACCTTCGGCATGATGTCGTTCTTGAGGCGCTTAAGGTCGTCGAGGGTCTTGGAGACCGGCACGTCGGCGAAGGGCGGCCACAGCAGCGGCATGGTCATGCCGGCCTCGACGTAGCTCTTCAGCCGGTCGGTGATCTGCTGCTCGGTGCCGACCAGGATGTTGGTGAGCTTGCGGTTGTCGGTCTGGTCGACCTCGGTGTCGGTGATGGTGAACCAGATCATGCTGCACATGTCGAGGTCGTCGATGCTCTTGCCGAGCTCCTCGAGCTCGGTCGCGATGGCGTTGCGCCAGTCGGTCAGCTCCCGGGGGGTGTCCTGGATGCCGATCCAGCCGGCGAGCCCGTACTTCGCCACCCGGCGCGCCGAGCGCTTGGGGTCCTTGAGCCCGCTGAAGTAGATCGGCGGGCCGGGGCGCTGCACGGGCTGGTGGCCGAACCCCGAGGGCGCGAAGTCGGCGAACTCGCCGTGGTACTCGAAGGTCTCGTTGGCCCAGATCCCCTGGCAGATCTCGATCGTCTCGCGCACGTGGGCGTGCCGCCGCGGGAAGAGGTGGGTGGCGCTGGCGGCGTCGAACTCCTCGGGCATCCAGCCGGCGCCCACGCCGACGTTGAGGCGGCCGCCGGAGAGGTGGTCGATGGTCGCGCACTCGGCCGCGAAGACGCCCGGCGAGCGGTACGGCGTGTCGGTGATGCTCATGCCGATGCGCACCTTCTCGGTGCGGGCCGCGAGCCACGGCAGCAGCGGCCACCCCTGGAACCACTTGCCCTTGGACTCCACCGGCATCTGGGGCGGGAACTGCTCCATCATGCCGAAGGGGTACTGCAGCTCCCCGCGGTCGGAGGCCTCCGGGACGATGACCCGGTCGAGGGTCCAGACCGAGTCGAACTCGAGCTCCTCGGCGAGGTCGGTCAGGTCGGCGAGCTCCTGGACCGTGACGTGGTTGCGGAAGTTGGGAAGGTAGAGCGCGAGCTTCACGGGACGAGGCCTCCTGCTGCTGTCTGAACAGAACTCGGGGCGGACGTCCCTCCCCGGTGTGACGTAGGTAACAGCGCCGGGACAGGCATTTCAATAGTCCGTTCGGAGAGGGAGCGCCCTCGCCGCCACGACGGGCTAGCGCGCGTCCTGCTCGTCGCGCAGCCGCTCCCGGAGCTCGCGCTTGAGGACCTTGCCGTAGTTGTTGGTCGGCAGCGCGTCGACCACGACGTACTCCTTGGGCCGCTTGTAGCGGGCGATCCGCTCGGTGCAGGTGCGGTCGAGCTCCTCGCTCGTGGGGGTGGCGTCGCCGGCCGGCACCACGAAGGCCACCACGGCCTCGCCCCACTCGGCGTCGCGCCGGCCCACCACCGCCGCGGCCGCGACCCCCGGGTGGGTGAGCAGCGCCTCCTCGACCTCGCGGGGGTAGATGTTCATGCCGCCGCTGATGATGAGGTCCTTGGACCGGTCGCGCAGCGTCAGGTAGCCGTCGTCGTCGAAGCTGCCCACGTCGCCGGTCCAGAGCCACCCGTCGCGCAGGGCGTCGGCGGTCGCCTCCGGCTGCTGCCAGTAGCCCGACATCACCACGTCGCCGCGCACGACGATCTCGCCCGCCTCGCCCGGGGGCAGCGGCCGCCCGTCCGGGGCGACGACCCGCACCTCCACGTCGGTGCGCACCGAGCCGACGCTCTGCAGCCGCTCGCGCCAGCGCGGGTGCTCGCGGTCGGCGTGGTCGGCCTGGGAGAGCCCGGTGATCGTCATCGGCGTCTCGCCCTGCCCGTAGATCTGGGCGAGCCGGGGCCCGAAGACCGCGAGCGCCTCCTCGAGGTCGGCGAGGTACATCGGCGCCCCGCCGTAGACGATCGTGCGCAGGTGCGTGAGGTCGGCGCCGGCGAGCGCCGGGTCGGCCGCGAGCCGCTTGACCATGACGGGAGCGGCGAAGAACGACATCCCGGGCCAGCGGGCCGACAGGCGGAGCAGGTCCGCGCCGCCGAAGCCGCCGGGCTCGGGCAGCACGCTGACCGCGCCGCGCGCGACGTGGGGCAGGCCGTAGAGCCCCGAGCCGTGCGAGAGCGGGGCGGCGTGCACGATGCTGTGCCCCGGGTGCACCTGGTCGATGTCGGCGTAGTAGCTCAGCGAGGCCATCAGCAGGTTGCGATGGCTGAGCACGGCGCCCTTGGGCCGGCCGGTGGTGCCGCTGGTGTAGAAGAGCCAGGCGGCGTCGGCGGGCGCCCGGTCGGTCAGGGCGAGGGGGCTGCCGGCCAGGAGCCGGTCCCACTGCTCCCCCGGCGCGAGCACCACCGTGCGCAGGCTCGCGACCTGCTCGCGCAGGGGCTCGACGTCGTCGGCGTGCTCGGCGTCGGTGAGCACCGCCTCGGCACCGCTGTCGTCGAGCACGTAGGCGATCTCGTCGCGGTGGAGGCGGGCGTTGACGGGGACGGCGACGAGCCCGGCGTGCCAGGCGGCGAAGAGGGCGACGAGGTACTCGGGGCGGTTGCGCATCACGATCGCGACCCTCGCGCCGACCTCGAGCCCGAGCTGCCGCCGCATCCCGCCCGCGACGGCAGCGGTGCGCGCCGCGAGGTCGGCCCACGTCGCGTCGAGCCGCTCGCCCTCCGCGATGGCCGGCCGGTCACGCAGGCGCCGACCGTTGCGCTCCACCCACGACGCCAGGTTCATCCCGCCCCACCTCTCTCCGAGCGCGAGGCAGGCTACCCGTCCGGGCCTGGTCTGACGAGGCTGCTCGTGAGAGCGTCCCGCCATGAAGCTGGACGCCGACGAAGCCCGCGCACGCCTCCAGGCGGAGGTCCACGGGGTGCTCAGCACCCTGCACCCCGAGCGCGGTCCCGACCCCCAGCCGGTCGTCTACGCCGTCAGCTCCGACGGCCACGTCGGCGTCCCCATCGACACGGTGAAGCCGAAGTCGTCCTCGCGGCTGCAGCGGGAGAAGAACCTCGACGCCGACCCGCGCGGCGCGCTGCTGATCGAGCACTGGGAGGCCGAGGACTGGTCGCGGCTGTGGTGGGTCCGCGCCGAGCTCGAGCACGTGGCCGAGCCGTCGGCGGAGCTGGTCGAGGAGCTCTCCGCCCGGCTGGCCGAGACCGTCCCGCAGTACGCCGACCGCCCCTTCCACCGGGTGCTGGTGTGCCGCATCGTCCGCACGACGGGGTGGGCCGCCAGCGACGGCTGAGCGCACCGGCCCCTCCGGTCGGAGAGCCCGGACCGGGAGATCGGGCAGTGCCGTGCGCGCCCTCCAGCAGCGAGGCTGGTCGGGTCCGGGACCCCGAGGAGAAGGACCTGCCATGCCTGCCCCGACCTTTCCCGCCCTGGCCCACGTGGCCGTCACCGTCACCGACCTCGAGCGCAGCACCGCCTGGTACGCCGCGCTCTTTGGCTCCGACCCCGTGCTCGACGAGGACGAGGAGACCGGTGGCTTCCACCACACCGTCTTCGCGCTCGGCGGCGGGCACCTCTTCGGTCTGCACACGCACCCGGGCGGTCGGGGTGGGGACTTCGACGAGCGGTCGACGGGCCTCGACCACGTCGCCTTCAGCTGCGCCGACCGTGACGAGCTGGAGACCTGGCGCGCCCGCCTCGACGAGCTGGGCGTCGCGCACGGCGGCGTCGTGGACGCGGCGTACGGGTCGGGCGTGTCGTTCCGCGACCCCGACAACATCGCGCTGGAGTTCTTCGCTCCGCCGTCCTAGCCGGCTGAGCCGGCTCGCCGGCTGGGTCGACGGCTGGGTCGACGGCTGGGTCGCCGGCTGGGTCGCCGGCTGGGTCGCCGGCGCAGCCGCACCCGGCGTCGTCGTGCCCCTGACCTGACGGCCTGCTGCAGGGCCAGCGTCAGCCAGCCCGAGACCGCCATGCCGGTCACGTTGAGGAGCAGCTGCAGCGCGCTCCCGGACACCTCGTCCATGGCACCGAAGGCGATCCCCAGGGCCACGTTGCCGGCCGCCGGCACGGTGGTGACGGAGATGAACACCCCCGAGAGGCCACCGAGCCGCGCCGAGGTCAGTGACAGCACTCCGGCCGCGGCGGCGATGACGGCGACGATGAAGGACCACTTGTCCGGGGAGTAGATGAAGTCGGTGCCGGGCCGTGGACCCGTGACGTCGTCCTCGACCACCCATCCCAGTGCCCTGGCGACGAGCGCGGCCACGGTCGTGACGGCGATCGCGACGGCGAACCCCACCACCAGCGTGCGGATCGCGTAGTAGCCGAGCGCGGGGCGGCGGCGCACCAGCGCGAGCCCGAGCGCGGCGACGGCGACGAACTCGGGACCGAGCACCATCGCCCCGATGACCAGGATCTGGGAGTCGGTCACGACGGCGACGGCGGCCAGCAGCGTCGCCATCGTCATGAACGCGAGGTAGGTCCAGTTCAGCTCGGACTCCTCGTAGGCACGCTGGGTCACGTCGGCCCAGATCACCGCGTCCGCGCTGGCGCCCGGCGTCTCGTCCTCCGCAGCCCGGCCGCGTGCGGAGACCCACGTCGTCACCGGTTCGACGTGGATCGTGCCCTCGTGCGCCAGGCCCAGAGCCAGCAGCGCCTCGACGATCTCGTCGACGCCCTCCCTCGCCACGTCGGCGAGCACGAGGTCCCCCGGAGGCACCACGACGGCGTCGCGGAGGACGACCAGGCTGCTGACCGCCGGACGGTCGGTGAGGACCGCGAGCACCTCGTCGGTCAGGTGGCTCGGCGACGTCACGCGCAGGTGCTGCACGTCGCCTCCTGCCCGAGGGGGTCGACGCGCGGCCCGGTGCCCTCGGCCACCTGGTGGAGCCGGGGCCCGCTCCGACCCCCCGGACGGACGGCGTCGTCATCGAGACCCATCGACCCTCCTC
>JBQGFI010000330.1:0-1617 GCA_052040065.1 Marmoricola sp. | reverse complement strand
GCACCACCACGTCGCTCGGCGCGACGAGGCCCTCGAGCTCGTCGAGCACGGCGGGGATCATCAGGTGGCGCGGCTGCGGCCGGGTGCCGTCGCACATCGAGATCGCGACGGTCTGCCCCGGCGAGACCAGCTCGCGCAGCGGACGTCCCGAGACCGGCTCGCGCAGCGCCCGGCGCAGCAGGCCGACCTGGTCGTCGGGCGCCGCGACGTACGTCGGCTCCACGACGGTGGTTCGGTCGGCCGGCAGGTCCACGTCGAGGCCGGTCTCGCCGTACGCCAGTCGGACGGTGATGGTGTCGGTGCCCATCGCCCCACCCTGCCCTACCGGTGGTGCTCTCCGGCAGCGGCGCCGACCCCTGGGCCCGCAGCGGCCGGTTTTTCGGCGAAGTGGCCGCTCGGGCCCGGCGTGTCGCGGCCTCTTGGCCCCAAACGCACCCCCTCCGGGGCCCCTACGTCAGCAACCCCAGCTTGGACGCCTCGTAGACCGCCTCGGCGCGCGAGGAGACGGTGAGCTTGCGCAGGATGTTGCCGACGTGGAACTTCGCGGTCGTCTCGGAGACGAAGAGCTCCTTGCCGATGTCGCGGTTGGACATGCCGTGGGCGAGCAGGCGCAGCACCTCCAGCTCCCGGGCGGTCAGCTGGGCGCTGCGGTCGGGGGCGGGGGCGTTGAGGCCGCGCACCATCGCCGCGGCCGAGCGGGCGTCGAAGGCGCTCTCGCCGCGCGAGACGTCGCGGATGGCGCGGACGAGGTGGGAGGTGTCGACGTCCTTGACGACGTAGCCCTTGGCGCCGCTGCGGATCGCCCGCAGCACCAGCTGGTCGTCGAGGAAGGTCGTCAGCACCAGCACGCCGAGCCCGGGGTGGGCGGCCGTCAGCTCCGCGCACAGGTCGATGCCCTCGCTGTCGGAGGCCGCCGAGAGCTTGAGGTCCATCAGCACGATGTCGGGCCGCGCCCGCTCCACCTCGGTCATGGCCTCGGCCGACGACGACGCCTCCGCGACGACCCGCAGGTCGGGCTCGCGCTGCAGGATGCTGGAGAGTCCCTGCCGCACGATCGCGTGGTCGTCGACCAGCATGATGTCGATGGTCGCGGGGTCACCGGCCCCGGGGCCGCCGGGGTGGCTCTGGTCGGGGCGCACGGGCGTGTCGATCACGGGACCTCCCGGTCCTGGACGGTGGCGTGGACGGTGGCGTGGACGGTGGCGTGCACGGTGTCGGCGGGGGTGGCGCTCGGGGCCCCGGAGGGGACGGCGTCGAGCGGCACACGCAGCTCGACGCGGACTCCGCCGAGCCGGGCGCGACGGAAGGCGACCGTGCCGCCGAGGTCGACGATGCGCGACTCGATGTTGGCCAGGCCGCGGTGCCGGCCGTCGGCGGTGCCGCGGCGCTCGAGCTCGAGCAGCCGGCGCAGCGCGACGGGGTCGCCCCGGCCGTCGTCGGAGATGCCGACCAGGAGCTCGTCGTCGCGGTAGCGCAGCAGCACCTGGGCGCGGGCGGCCCCCGCGTGGGCCACGACGTTGAAGAGGGACTCGCCGACGGCTCGGGCGACCTCGTGGTCGCCGGCCTCGGCCAGCGCCCGCGGGCGACCGTGGGTGCGCACCTGCACGGCGAGCCGGC
>JBQGFI010000329.1:0-15613 GCA_052040065.1 Marmoricola sp. | reverse complement strand
CGAGGTGATCATCGAGTTGATGAAGCTCGACTTGCCGGAGCCGGTGGCGCCCGCGACCAGCAGGTGCGGCATCTTGGCCAGGTTGGCGACCACGAAGCCGCCCTCGACGTCCTTGCCCAGGCCGGCGACCATCGGGTGGTGGTCGTTGCGGGCGACCGCGCTGCGCAGCACGTCGCCCAGCGAGACGATCTCCTTGTCGAGGTTGGGGATCTCCACGCCCACCGCCGACTTGCCCGGGATGGGGCTCAGGATCCGCACGTCGGCCGACGCCACCGCGTAGGCGATGTTCTTCTGGATGTTGGTGATCTTCTCGACCTTGACCCCGGGGCCGAGCTCGACCTCGTAGCGGGTCACGGTCGGGCCACGGGTGTAGCCCGTGACCTGGGCGTCGATGGCGAACTCCTCGAGCACCTGGGTCAGCCGGTCGACCACCGCGTCGGAGGCCTTGGAGCGGGCCTTGTGCACCGACCCGGGCTTGAGCACCTCGCTGTCGGGCAGCGAGTAGGCGACGTCGCCGGAGAGCGAGAGCTGCTCCACGCGCGCGGGCAGCGGGGTGTGCGGCGGCGGCTGCAGCTCCTCCTTCACCTCGGGCTCGTCGTCGGTGAGCGCCAGGTCGACCTCGGGGTCCGGCTCCGGCGCGGGCTTGCGGCGGCGCTTCTTGACCTCGCGGTCCTCCAGCACCGGGGAGTCGTACGCCGGGTCGCCCATGTCGGGGTCGACGTCGACCTCCGCGGCGGCGCGGCGGCCGCGGGTGGGCTGCTCGTCGTCGTGGTCGGCCGGCGGGACGCCGGTGAGGCGCTCCCCCAGCTCCCGCAGGCGGACCGGCACCTGGTGCACCGGCGTGGCGGTGATGACGAGCAGGCCGAAGACCGCCAGCAGCACGAGCAGCGGCGCCACCACGTAGACCGACTGCAGCAGGTCGGTGAGCAGCTTGGCGACCACGAAGCCGATCGCCCCGCCGGCCTGCTGGAGCGGCTCGCTGTCGCCGGCGCGGGGGGCCGGGGAGCCGTTGGCGAGGTGGACCAGGCCGAGCACGCCGAAGAGCAGCGCCAGCCAGCCGATCACCTGGCGGCCCGCCGGGCCGTTGCGCTCGGGGTCGCGCAGGTTGCGCCACGCCACGACGCACAGCAGCACCGGCACCAGCCAGGCCACCAGTCCGACCGAGCCGGCGACGACGGCACGGGTCACGTCGCCGATCGCACCCGGCAGCTGCCACCAGACGGCGGCGGCCACGACGACCGCGAGGCCGATCAGGAGCAGCCCGGCGCCGTCGCGTCGCTGCTCGGGCTCCAGCTCGGAGGCGGTGTGGCCCACGCGCCGCACGGCACCGCCGACGGCGTGCGCCAGGGCGAGCCAGCCGGCGAGCAGCGCCCGTCCCAGGGCGAGGAAGAGCCGCGCGACGGGTCCGGTGCCGTTGCGCACGGCACGCGGCGGTGGCCGCTTCGCGGTGGTCTTCTTCTTCGCTCCCGTCGGTTGGCGTCGCGTGCTCGTGCTCTTCTTCGCGCCGGAGCGCGAGGTCGAGCCCTTGCTGCGCGACGCCGCCGGGGAAGACGTACGGGTCGCCATGCTCGCGAATCTACCGGCGCGTCACTCCCGTCACAGGACTCACACGCCGTCGGGTACTCCCCCGTCATGACGCCCCCGGACGCCGCTCCCTCCTCCTGGCCGCGCTCGTACGCCGTGACGCTGGCCGCCTTCGTGCTGGTCGACGGCCTGTGGATCGGCCTGGTGGCCACGCGCCTGTACGAGGCGGAGATGCCGGGACTGGTGCGCGAGCAGCCGCAGTGGGTGCCCGCGGTCGCCTTCTACCTGCTCTTCGTCGCCGCCCTGGTGCACCTGGCCGTGCGCCCGGGCGTGGCCCGGGCCTCGGTGCGGCACGGCGCCACGCAGGGCGCGGTGCTGGGCGTGACGGCCTACGCCACCTACGCGCTGACCAACCTGGCCGTGATCGACGGCTTCGCCACGACGGCGGCCCTCGCCGACCTGGCGTGGGGCGGCGTGCTCGGCGCGGCGGTGGCGGCGATCGCGACGGCCCTGCTGCGTGCGCGTGCGCGGCGGACCGCGCCGACGGACTAGGAGCCGGCGCCCTGCACGGCGTGCTCGGCAGGCTCGCCGGGCTCGGTGATCTCGGTGTCGTCGCCCAGCCGCGGGAGCCGCAGCCGGAAGACGCTGCCCCTGCCGAGCTCGGAGGAGACCAGGATCTCGCCGCGGTGCATCTGGGCGATGCGGCGCGAGATCGCCAGGCCCAGGCCGGTGCCCGGGATCGAGAGCGCCTCGGGGTTGCTGGAGCGGTGGAAGGCCGAGAAGAGCTGCACCTGGTCGGCCGCGGAGATGCCGAGCCCGGTGTCGGAGACCTCGACGGTGGCGTGGTGCTCGTCCTGCAGCACCCGCACCTTCACCCAGCCGCCGCGGGGGGTGTACTTCACCGCGTTGCCGACCAGGTTGTCGACCACCTTGCCGAGCTCGTCGGGGTCGGCCGTCACCAGCACGGGCGACTCGCAGTCGCCGAGCTCGAGACTGACGGCGACGTCGCCCTGCTCGGCGGACATGGCGATCAGGTCGATGCTCTGCTCGGCGAGCGTCCGCAGGTCGACCGGCACCCGCACGGACTCGCGGCGGTCCTGGAGCTGCGAGTAGTTCAGCAGGTTCTGCACCAGGCGGTTGAGCCGGTCGGCGTTGCGGCTGATGGCGTCGACCGAGGCGATGCCGGTGTCGAGGTCCTCGAGCAGCTCGATGTGGCCGATGATCGAGGTCAGCGGGGTCTTCAGCTCGTGCGAGATGGTCGCGATGAGCTCGCCCTTGTAGCGGTCGAGCTCCTGCAGCTCGCCCACGAGCTGGCGCTCGCGGTCGTAGAGCCGGGCGTTGAGCACGACGCGACCGAGCGTGCGACCCACCTCCATGACGGCGGTCTGCTCGTCCTGCGTCCAGGGCTGCTCGACGTCGCGGGCGAGCAGGACGTAGCCGAGGACCTCGCGACCCACGCCGATCGGGGTGAGCAGCAGCGCGGCGTCGCGGTGCGCCTCGACCAGGTCGCGCAGGTCGGCGGACTGCTCGGGCGTCAGGCCGGTGTCGAGGTCCAGCACCGCGGTGGTCGCGACCACGACCGGGCGTCCGAGCTTGGCGGCGCGGGTGGCGAGCAGGCCGAGCACCTGGATGATGTGGCTGACCTGCTCGGTGTCGTCGATCGGCCAGGCGGCGGTGCCGTCGACCTGCGCCATGTCGCCGCTGGGGAAGCAGCGCACCCACACGTGCTCGGTGCGCAGCCCGCGCCCGACCGCCTGGGCCGCCTCGCGCAGGGAGACGTCGAGGGAGGAGAGCTGGCCGGCGGAGGAGACCGAGCGGAGCATCTCGCCCATCCGCACCTGGTCGCCGAGCCGCTCGCGCTGCTGCGCGTTGTACATCGCCAGGCCCGCCTGCACGACGAACATCTCGAGGAGCTCGCGCTCCTCCCGGTTGGGGATCCGGTTGCCGGGCGGGAGGTCGACCGACATGTTGCCGAGCAGCTGGCCGGTCGCGGAGTAGAGCGGGGCGTAGAGGGCGTCGAGCGGGTGCCAGGCGTCGGGGCCCTGGTCGGGCTCGAACTCCGGCACCCAGGCCGACTCCTCGAGGGCGTCGGGCATCCGGTCGTGCGGCACGAAGCGCAGCACGCCCCACTCGTCGGCCTGCGCGAACTCGTTGAAGATCGAGGCCACCGGCGTGCGCCGCCCGATGATCTGCTCGCGGACCTCCTCGGACCCGGCGACCGTGGTCATCACGAAGACCTCGCCCTCGAGCCGGGCGATCGCCGCGATGCCGTAGCCGAGCACCTCCACCACGCCGCGCGCGATCTCGTCCAGGACCTCGGAGAGATCGGTCGAGGAGTTGACCCGCAGCATCAGCTCGTACAGCCGTCGGATCCCCTCGGCACGAGGAGACTCGGTCAGTTGCATGGGCATGGCTTCCGGACGTGGTGGGAAGGTCGGCCGCGGGCGTCGCCGGACCACACGGACGCCGGCCGCGCCCGCATGTCGAGTGTAGGTCGAGATGTCTGTTTCGTACCGCGCTTTGGCGCGTTCCGGGAAGGCCGCGTCAGCAGGTCTAGCCCAGCGCGCGACCCGGCCATCCCACCGCGCGCCTAGGCCTCGAGGACCACGGGGATGATCATCGGGCGGCGGCGGTGCGTCCCGCTCACCCAGCGGCCGATGGTGCGCCGGATCGTCTGCTGCAGCTGGTAGCTGTCGTCGACGCCCTCGCGCACCGCCTTGTCGATCGCGTCGATGATCGGCTGCCGGATGCCGTCGAAGGTGGTGTCGTCCTCGGCGAAGCCGCGGGCGTGGATCTCGGGGCCGCTGACCACCTTGCCGGTCTGGGAGTCGAGCACCACGATCACCGAGATGAAGCCCTCCTCGCCGAGGATCCGCCGGTCCTTCAGCGAGCTCTCGGTCAGGTCGCCGACCGAGCTGCCGTCGACGAAGACGTAGCCGCAGTCGACCTTGCCGACCACGCGTGCCCGGCCGTCGACGAGGTCGACGACCACGCCGTCCTCCGCGACGACGACGCGGTCGGCGGGCACTCCGGTCTCGCGCGCCAGCGCGGCGTTGGCCAGCATGTGCCGGATCTCGCCGTGCACCGGCATCACG
Organism: Marmoricola sp.; assembly: GCA_052040065.1. Lineage (GTDB taxonomy): Bacteria > Actinomycetota > Actinomycetes > Propionibacteriales > Nocardioidaceae > Marmoricola. The sequence goes on along the minus strand of JBQGFI010000329.1, from coordinate 10,994 downwards.
TTGCGGGGGCGCACGATGTTGTAGCAGTACAGCAGCTCGCCCGCGCTGGCGTGACCGCTGACGTGGACCAGGGCGTTGCCCTTGTGCACCACGCGCGCCCCGAGCCGGGAGAGGCCGTTGATCACCCGGTAGACGGCGTTCTCGTTGCCGGGGATCAGCGACGAGGCCAGCACCACGGTGTCCTCGGGCTCGATGTGCACGAAGCTGTGGTTGCGCTGCGCGATCCGCGAGAGCGCCGAGAGCGGCTCGCCCTGCGAGCCGGTGGAGATCAGCACCACGCGGTCGGGGGGCATGTCGGCCAGGGCCTTGGCGTCGACCAGGAGGTCGCGCGGGACGTTGAGGTAGCCCATCTCGCGCGCGATCGTCATGTTGCGCACCATCGAGCGCCCGACGTAGGCGACCTTGCGCCCGTGGGCGGCCGCGGCGTCCATCACCTGCTGCACCCGGTGCACGTGGGAGGCGAAGCAGGCCACGATGATGCGGCCCTCGCTGGAGCGGAAGACGCCCTCGAGGACCGGCGTGATCTCCTTCTCGGAGGTGGTGAAGCCAGGCACCTCGGCGTTGGTGGAGTCGGTCAGGAAGAGGTCGACCCCCTCCTCCCCCAGCCGGGCGAAGGCGCGCAGGTCGGTGATGCGGCCGTCGAGCGGCAGCTGGTCCATCTTGAAGTCGCCGGTGTGCAGCACGTTGCCGGCCGGCGTGCGGATCATCACCGCGAGCGCGTCGGGGATCGAGTGGTTGACGGCCACGAACTCCAGGTCGAAGGGACCGAAGGAGACCCGGTCGCCCTCGGCCACCACGGCCTTCACGGTGTTCTTGAGCCGGTGCTCGCGCAGCTTCGAGCCGACCAGCGCGAGGGTCAGGTTGGACCCCACGAGCGGGATGTCCTGACGCTCCCGCAGCAGGTAGGGGACGGCACCCACGTGGTCCTCGTGGCCGTGGGTGAGCACCAGGGCGTCGATGTCGTCGAGCCGGTCCCGGATGGAGTCGAAGTCGGGGAGGATCAGGTCGACGCCGGGGTGGTTCTCCTCGGGGAAGAGGACGCCGCAGTCGACGACCAGCAGCCGTCCGGCGTGCTCGAATAACGTCATGTTTAGGCCGACCTCGCCGAGGCCGCCGAGCGCGGTGACGCGCAGGGCGCCCTTCGGCAGGGCGGGGGGCGGGGAGAGCTCGGGGTGGGGGTGGCTCACAGCAGTCCCGCCTTCTCGAGCGCGGCACGGAGGGCCGCGAGCTCGGCGTCGTCGAGGGGCACGAGCGGACCACGCACCGTGCGGTGGGTCAGCACGCCCAGCAGCTCCATGGCGGCCTGGGCCGTGGTGGCGCCGGAGTTGGGCCCCCCCAGCACGGCGTCGACCACCGGCAGCAGCCCGGTGAAGGTCTCCAGCGCCGCCTCGTGGTCACCGGCGTCGAACTGCTCGACCACCCGGCGGATCCGCTCGCCGGCGACGTGGGCCGCCACCGAGACGATGCCGCAGCCGCCGTGGGCCAGGTAGCCCAGCAGCAGCCCGTCGTCACCGGAGTAGACCGAGTAGCCGAGCTGGCGCAGCGCCACCGTGGCGACCGGGTCGCCCGTGGCGTGCTTGACCGAGGTGACGGTCTCCAGGCGGGCGGCGGCCTCGTAGGTCTCCAGCGGGATCGCCTGCCCGGTGCGGCCGGGCACGTCGTAGAGCATGACCGGCAGGTCGGTGGCGCGGGCGACCTCGGTGAAGTGGTGCAGCAGTCCGGCCGCCCCCGGCTTGTTGTAGTACGGCGCCACGAGCAGCACCGCGTCGACACCGATCTCCTGCGCCTGCACGGCCAGCTCGACCGAGTGGGCGGTGGAGTTGGTGCCGACGCCGGCCACGACGGTGCCGCGGTCGCCGACGGCGTCCTTGACCGCGCGCAGGATCTCGCCGTCCTCGGGCACCGTGGTGGTGGGCGACTCGCCGGTGGTGCCGCTGACCACGACCCCGTCGTTGCCGTGGTCGAGCAGGTACGACGCGACCCGGCCCACGCCGTCGGGGTCGACGCGGCCGTCGACGTCGAAGGGCGTGACCATCGCGGTCAGCACCCGGCCGAGGGGGGCGGCTGGGAGGCTCATGGGAGCCAGGCTAGTACGCGCCGCGGCCGTGCCTCGCGCGCCCGACCGGGCGGTGGCGTACTACGGTCGGCGCCATGACGCACAGCCCCAGCCCCGCCGGGTGGCGCAGCCCGGCCGACGGCAGCTACATGCTGGCCCACGTCGGGCAGGAGTACGGCCCCTACGGCTACGTCCAGCTGCAGCAGATGGCGCTCGCGGGCCAGCTGCGCGGTGACGCCCAGCTGCGCGACATCGCCGGCGGCGGCTGGTTCGCCGCCAAGCAGCTGCCCGGACTCTTCTCCGACCGCGACTGGCTGGTCGCCGTGCTGCTCTCGGCCTTCCTCGGCCAGCTCGGCGTCGACCGCTTCTACCTCGGGCAGATCGGCCTCGGCGTGCTCAAGCTGATCACGCTCGGCGGCTGCGGCATCTGGTGGCTGATCGACCTGGTGCTGATCGCGCTGCGCAAGGTCCCCGACGTCGACGGCCGCCAGCTGGCCTAGCGGCGGCGGCTCAGCGCCGGCTGAGCCAGCGCACGGCCCAGGTCGGGTCGTCGTCGGGGTGCACCTCGCGGCGCACCTCGACCCACTCGGACTCCTCGAAGTCGGGGTAGAAGGTGTCGCCCTCGGGCTCGAGGTCGACCTCGCTCAGCACCTGCTCGGTGGCCAGGCCGAGCGCCTCGGCGTACAGCTTGGCGCCGCCGCCGATGTTGACCAGCTCGGGGTCGAGCTCGGAGCCCAGGCGCACCGCCTCGGGCACCGAGCGGGCGACGAGCACCCCCTCGTGGGCCCAGTCGGGGTCGCTGGTGACCACGATGCTCTGCCGGTCGGGCAGCGGCCGGCCGATGCTCTCGAAGGTGCTGCGGCCCAGCACCAGCGGGTGACCCACCGTGACGCGCTTGAAGTGCGCCCAGTCGGCCGGCAGGTCCCACGGGATGCGGCCCCCGTGGCCGATGACGCCGTTGCGGGCGCGTGCGGCGACCATGACGATGCGTGACACGGGTGGGCTCCTCGGGGACGACGGTCAGACGGCGATCGGGGCCTTGATGCCCGGATGGGGGTCGTACCCCTCCACGCGCACGTCATCGAGGTCGAAGCCGTCGATCTCGCGGATCGAGGGCTCCAGCCACAGCCGCGGCAGCGGGCGCGGCTCGCGGGTGAGCTGCAGCTCGGCCTGCTCGAGGTGGTTGAGGTAGAGGTGGGCGTCGCCCAGGGTGTGCACGAAGTCGCCGACCTCCAGGTCGGTGACCTGCGCGACCATGTGGGTCAGCAGGGCGTAGGAGGCGATGTTGAACGGCACGCCGAGGAAGACGTCGGCCGAGCGCTGGTAGAGCTGGCAGGAGAGGCGGCGACGCTCCTCCCCCGGCGCGGCCGGGGCGACGTAGAACTGGAACATGGTGTGGCACGGCGGGAGCGCCATCTCGGGCAGGTCGGCGACGTTCCAGGCCGAGACCACGTGGCGCCGGGAGTCGGGGTCGCGGCGGACCTGCTCGACGACCTGCGCCAGCTGGTCGACGTGACGGCCGTCGGGGGTGGGCCAGGAGCGCCACTGGTGGCCGTAGATCGGGCCGAGGTCGCCGTCGGCGTCGGCCCACTCGTCCCAGATCGTGATGCCGCGGTCCTGCAGCCACTTCACGTTGGTGTCGCCGCGCAGGAACCACAGCAGCTCGCCGAAGACCGAGCGGGTGTGCACCTTCTTGGTGGTGACGAGGGGGAAGCCCTCGCGCAGGTCGAAGCGCATCTGGTGGCCGAAGACGCTGAGGGTGCCGGTGCCGGTGCGGTCGCCCCTCTGCGACCCCTCGTCGAGGATCCGGCGGAGGAGGTCGAGGTAGGCCTGCATGGCTCCCAACCTACAATCGCCAGGTGCCTGCTGCCGACGTGTCCGCGCGCGTCGCCTGGGACGCCGACGCCCCCGCCATCGCCGAGGTGCAGGTGCGCGCCTGGCGTGCGTCCTACGCCGACCTGCTGCCGGGCGAGGTGCTCGACGCGCTCGACGCCTCGCAGCTCGCCGAGGGCTGGGAGGCCTCGCTGCGGCGCCCCAAGGACGCCCGTCAGCGCGTGCTGGTGGGCCTGGAGCGCGCGACGGTGACCGGCTTCGTCGTGACCGCGCCCGCCACCGACCCCGACTGCGACCCGATCGCGACCGGCGAGCTCAGCGACCTCACCGTCGACCCCGAGCGGCGCGGCGACGGCCACGGCTCGCGGCTGCTGCAGGCCGCCGTGGACACGCTCGTCGCCGACCGCTTCACCCGTGCGGTCACGTGGCTGCCGGCCGTCGGCGACGACCTGCGGGCCTTCCTGGAGTCCACCGGCTGGGCCCCGGACGGCGCCCACCGCACGCTCGACCTGACCGGTGACGGCAGCACCACGGTCAAGCAGGTGCGCCTGCACACCGCGCTCGTCGACTGACCGCGCGGCGCCCGTCCGGGGCGCCCGTCCGCGGCGCCGGGGTCCGGGGCCACCCGAGATGCGGCACCGGACCTCCGGCGTACGACGTGCAAGGCACGCCGGCACAGCCCCACCCGCGCACCCGCGTGCTCGCCGACCCGTGACACAGGGGACGGACCGAGGGGTCCGTGTGCCCAGCACGGACCCCTCGGCCCTGGGAACCTGATCGACCTGGGGGAAGGCGATCAGGACACGACGACCGGCGAGGAACGCCAGACCGTCGTGGGGTACGAAGGATCGGGAAGACCGGGGTTGCGGTGGAGATGAACCGAACGCCCCACTTGTGGTGGGACGTCACCAGCATGCCCCGCCCAAAGCCGCGGAACCACATGTTTACGGATGCACGAACCTGCGCTGCAGGAACATGCAGACCTCGGGGTTGTGCGAGCGGGGCCTCAGGAGTCGAGGAACGCCTCGAGCCCGACGGTGAGACCGGGGTGGTCGCCGACCTGGCGCAGCCCCAGCAGCACCCCCGGGGTGAAGGAGACCCGGTCGAGCGAGTCGTGCCGGATCGTGAGGGTCTCCCCCACGCCGCCGAGCACCACCTCCTGGTGGGCGACCAGCCCGCGCACGCGCAGCGCGTGCACGCGCACGCCCTCGACGTCGGCGCCCCGCGCCCCGTCGAGCGCGGTGGTGGTGGCGGCGGGCTGCGCGGACAGGCCGGCCTCCCGGCGGGCGGCCGCGACGAGCTGCGCCGTGCGCCGCGCGGTGCCGGAGGGCGCGTCGGCCTTGTCGGGGTGGTGCAGCTCCACGACCTCGACCGACTCGTAGTAGCGGGCGGCCTCGGCGGCGAAGCGCATCATCAGCACGGCGCCGACCGAGAAGTTGGGGGCGACGAGCACGCCCGTGCCCGGGGCGTCGGCCAGCCAGCCGCGCAGCGTCTCCAGGCGCTCGTCGTCGAAGCCGGTGGTGCCGACGACGGCGTCGACGCCGTGCTCGACGCACCAGCGCAGGTTGTCCATCACCACGTCGGGGTGGGTGAAGTCCACGACGGCCTCGGCGCCCTCGAGCAGGGCCAGGTCGTCGCCGGCGTCGACCTCGGCGACCAGCTCCATGTCGTCGGCCTCCCGCACGGCGGCGCACACCTCGCGCCCCACCTTGCCCCTGGCTCCCAGCACTCCGACCCGCAGCGTCATGCCGGTCAGGCTAGTGCGGCCCGTCGACGACGCCGATCCGCCCCGTGTGCACGCCGACCCGTACCGGCGTGCAGGCATCCGGGGCGGATGGGCGATGACAGCTGTCACGGGCAGGTCGTGACAGGGGACGCATCCGACGGGGCTCGGGCCACGGCAGCGTGGGGTCCATGCACCGGACCGACGAGACCGCCCCCGCCATCCGCCTGCGCGACGTCACGCGCACCTTCCCCTCCGCCGAGGGCACGGTCCGTGCCGTCGACGGCATCGACCTGACCATCGGTGGCGGCGAGGTCGTCGCCCTGCTCGGCCCCAACGGCGCCGGCAAGACCACGACGCTCGACATGGTGCTCGGCCTGACCACGCCGACCAGCGGCTCGGTCAGCGTGTACGGCGCCCCGCCCCGCGAGGCCGTCGCCGCCGGCCGGGTCTCCGCGGTCCTCCAGACCGGCGGCCTGCTGCGCGACCTGCGGGTCGGGGAGACGGTGGAGCTGGTCGCGTCGATGTACGCCGCGCACGCCCCCGTCGAGGAGGTGATGGCGCGGGCGGGGCTCGAGGGCCTCGCCGGCCGGCTGGTGTCGCGCTGCAGCGGCGGCGAGCAGCAGCGGCTCCGCTTCGCCCTCGCCCTGCTCCCCGACCCCGACCTGCTGGTGCTCGACGAGCCGACGGCGGGCATGGACGTCACCGCCCGCCGCGACTTCTGGGCCACCATGCACGCGGAGGCCGACGCCGGCCGCACCGTCGTCTTCGCCACCCACTACCTGGAGGAGGCGGACTCCTTCGCCGACCGCATCGTGCTGGTCGCCGGGGGGCGCGTGGTCGCCGACGGTCCCACCGCGGAGATCCGGGCGCACGCCACCGGCCGCGTCGTGCACGCCGACCTCGACCCGGCGACGGCCGGGGCCACCGCCGCGAGGCTGCGGGAGCTGCCCGGCGTCACGCAGGTCGACCTCGACGGCTCCCGCGTCCGCGTGCGCGCCGCCGACTCCGACGCCGTCGCCCGGGCGCTGCTGACCGGGCTCGGCGGCAGCGGCCTCGAGATCGTCACCGGCTCCCTCGAGGACGCCTTCGTCCACCTGACCCAGAAGCCCGCACCGCAGCCCGTCCTGGAGGAGACCCGATGAGCACCACGCCCACCACGCCCACCACCGCCGCCGACACCAGCAGCACCAGCAGCTCCCGGGCCACGGCCGTGCCCACCCGCACCGGCGGGCTGGTCAACACCACGCTGCTGCGCCTGGAGCTGCGCCGCGTGCTGCGCGACCGGGCCACCATCTTCTTCACCACCGTGCTGCCGGGCTTCTTCTACCTGATCTTCGGCGCCGCCCAGGACTACGGCGACGAGCCGCTGGGCAACGGCAACGTCGCGATGATGATCATGGTCTCCATGGCGGCCTACGGCGCGGTCACCGCGACCGTCTCCCTCGGCGGGGCCGCCGCGGTGGAGCGGATGCAGGGCTGGGGACGCCAGCTGGGGCTGACGCCGCTGCGCGACGCGACGTACGTCGTGACCAAGGCCCTGGTCGCCGTGATCGTCGCGGCGCTGCCGATCGCCCTGGTCTTCGTGCTCGGGGCCCTCTCCGGCGCCCGCGCCGACGCGACGGCCTGGGTGCTCTCGGCGGTGGTGATCCTCCTCGGGGCCGCGGTCTTCGCGCTCTACGGCCTGTGCTTCGGGCTGGCGTTCCGCTCGGAGGCGGCGCTCAGCGCGGCGAGCGGCAGCATCGTGGTGCTCGGCTTCCTGGGCAACATCTTCGTCCCGCTGTCGGGGCTGCTGCTCGACGTCGCGCGCTTCACCCCGCTCTACGGCTACGTCACCCTCGCCCGCTACCCGGTCACCGAGGGCCTGGTCGCCACGGGCACCGGCGGCGCGCGCACCGAGTCGATCTGGATCGCCGTCGCTAACGTGGGCGGGTGGACGCTGCTGCTGGCCGTGCTGGCGACGCTGCTGGTGAGCCGCGGGCGCGGGCGGCAGTGAGCACCGCCGCCGGCGTCGCCGACCCGACCGCCCCCCGGGACCCGTGGGAGCGCTTCGGCTGGCTGATGTGGTCCGGGTGGCTGCTCTTCCTGGCCTTCCCGCTCGTGGGAGCACTGACGGCCGACGTAGCCTGGTGGGCCCGGGCCCTGGGCGTCGTGCTCGTCCTCGGCTTCGCGACGGCGTACGCCTGGGAGGTCCTGCGGCTCACGCGCGGGTCTCCGTCCCTGCTGCCGGGGCCGCTGGGCGAGCCGGTCGTCGTCCTGGTCGGCCTCGCGGCGATCGCCCTGGCCATGGCACCGATCATCGGCCTCGGGGCGCTGGGCTTCGTGCCCTTCCTGCAGTCCTTCGGCGTCTTCGCGCTGCCGCGGCCGTGGTGCTGGGCCTACGCCGCGACGCTGGTCGTGCTCACCACCGCCGCCACCCTGGTGGTGGCCGGGACCGAGGAGCTCACCTTCGTCTTCATCCTGGCCGGCGTGACGGCCGCGTCGGTCGCGGGACGCCTGCTCGGCGAGTACACCGACGCCTACGAGGACGCCCGCCGCGGGCAGACCGTGGCCGAGGAGCGCGACCGCGTCGCCCGCGACGTGCACGACGTGCTCGGTCACAGCCTCACGGTGCTCTCCATCAAGGCCGAGCTCGCGCAGCGCCTCCTCGACGGCGACCCCGAGCGCGCGCGGGCCGAGCTCGCCGACATCGCGCGGCTCTCCCGCGAGGCGCTCGGCGAGGTCCGCGCCACCGTCGGCGGCCTGCGCGCGGCTCGTCTCGCCGACGAGGTCACCGGGGCGGGCCGCGCCCTGGCCGACCGGGGCATCGACGCGGACCTGCCCGACGACGTGCGCGTCGCCGACCCGCGCTACCGCCCCGTGATGGGGTGGGTGCTGCGGGAGGCGGTCACCAACGTGGTGCGCCACAGCGGCGCACGGCGCTGCGCCGTGCACCTGGAGGAGCGGTCACTGGTGGTGGAGGACGACGGACGCGGGCTCGACGGCTCGCGCGAGGGCAACGGCCTGCGCGGCCTGCGCGAGCGCGTCGAGCAGTCGGGGGGCCGCTTCTCCGTCGACGCCGGCGACCGGGGCGGGGTACGGCTGGAGGTGCGGTGGTGATCCGGCTGCTGCTCGCCGACGACCAGGTGCTGGTGCGAGACGCCCTGGCCGCACTGCTCGACCTCGAGAGCGACCTCACCGTGGTGGCCACGGTCGGTCGCGGCGACGAGGTGATCGCGGCCGCGCGGGAGCACGCGCCCGACGTCTGCCTGCTCGACCTGGAGATGCCGGGCCTCGACGGCGTCGAGGCGACCGCCGCCGTCCGCGCCGCGCGGCCCGGGGTGCGGGTGCTCATCGTGACGACCTTCGGCCGCCCCGGCTACCTGCGCCGCGCCCTCGACGCCGGCGCCGCCGGCTTCGTGGTCAAGGACATCCCGGCGGCCGAGCTGGTCGAGGCGGTGCGCCGCGTGCACGCGGGCCTGCGCGTGGTCGACCCGACGCTCGCGACCGAGTCGCTCCTCGGCGGCGCCAGCCCGCTGACCGAGCGCGAGACCGAGGTGCTCCGCGCGGCCCTCGAGGGCGCGCCCGTGGCGCGCATCGCGGCCTCGCTGCACCTCTCCCCCGGCACCGTGCGCAACCACCTCTCCTCGGCGATCGGCAAGACCGGCACCACCACCAAGGTCGAGGCTGCGCGCACCGCCCAGGACCGCGGCTGGCTCTGAGCGGACCGGACGCCGCGCGCGGCGGGTCAGGTCAGGCGGCGGGGTTCGCCGGGCCGACGAGCGCGAGGGTGGGGGTGCGGGTGTAGAGCTCCCGCGCCAGTGCGTGGACCTGGTCGGGGGTGACGGCGTCGATGCGACCGAGCACCTCGTCGATGGAGAGCAGCCGCTGCTGGAAGAGCATCGCCTCGCCGAGACGGGTCATCCGGGCACCGGTGTCCTCGAGGCTGAGCACGAGCCCGCCGCGCGACTGGCCCTTGCCCCGGGCGACCTCCTCCTCGGCCAGCCCCTCCGCCGCGACCAGCGCGAGCTGCTCGCGCACGACGCGCAGCAGCTCGTCGGTCTTGCCGGGCAGGCAGCCGGCGGAGACGCCGACCATGCCGGCGTCGGAGTAGCCGAGCCCGAAGGAGTAGACCGAGTACGCCAGCCCGCGGCGCTCGCGCACCTCCTGGAACAGCCGCGAGGACGGGCCACCGCCCAGCGCGTTGTTGAGCACCGAGAGCAGGTGCCGACGCGGGTCGGAGCGGGTGAGCCCGCGCATGCCGAGCACGACGCTGACCTGCTCGAAGGGGCGCGACACGCGCGCCTCGCCGGCACGCACCGGTCGGGGACGCTCGGCCAGGCGCGGCCCGAGGGGGTCGGCGTCGTGCTCGAGGAAGCCGCGGCCGGCGAAGGCCTTGGAGGCACGCTCCACGACCTCGTCGTGGTCGACGGACCCGGCCACCGCCAGCACCATCCGCTCGGCGGTGTAGCGACCGCGGTAGTAGCGGTTGATCTGCGTGCGCGTGAGCGCCGTGATCGACTCCGCGGTGCCGGCGATCGGCCGGGCCAGCGGGGTGCCGGCCCACGCCGTCGCCGCGAAGAGGTTGTGCACGACGTCGTCGGGGTCGTCGTCGTGCATCGCGATCTCGTCGAGGATGACCTCGCGCTCGGCCTCGACGTCGTCGGCGGTGACCAGCGAGCTGGTCATCATGTCGCCGAGCACGTCGAGCGCCATCGGCAGGTCCTCGTCGAGCACGCGCGCGTGGTAGCAGGTGTACTCGCGCGCGGTGTAGGCGTTGAACTCGCCGCCGACCTCGTCGAACGCGGCCGAGACGTCCATCGCCGAGCGGGTCGGCGTGCCCTTGAAGAGCAGGTGCTCCAGGAAGTGCGACGCTCCGCCGAGGCCGGGGGTCTCGTCGCGCGAGCCGACCTGGCAGAACACCCCCACCGCCGCGGAGCGCACGCCGGGGACCTGCTCGGTGACCACGGTGAGGCCACCTCGCAGGACCGTACGGCGTACGCCCGCAGGCAGTGCGTCAGGTGCGGAGGTCACTCCGCGGGGGCCTCCGAGGCCTCGTCGGACCCCTCCGAGTCCGCCGACTCCTCGACGACGGGGACCAGCGAGAGCTTGCCGCGGTCGTCGATCTCGCCGATCTGGACCTGCAGCTTCTGGCCGACCGAGACGACGTCCTCGACGTTCTCGACCCGGCGACCGCCGGCGAGGGCGCGCAGCTTGCTGATGTGCAGCAGGCCGTCCTTGCCGGGCATCAGCGAGACGAAGGCGCCGAAGTTGGTCGTCTTGACCACGGTGCCGAGGTAGCGCTCGCCGACCTCGGGCATCGTCGGGTTGGCGATCGCGTTGACCGCGGCGCGCGCGGCCTCGGCGGCCTCCCCGTTGGTCGCACCGATGTAGACGGTGCCG
>JBQGFI010000328.1:0-2511 GCA_052040065.1 Marmoricola sp. | reverse complement strand
GCGGCGGCCGCCTGCTGGTCCTCGACCCGGGCCCGTCCCTCGGCGTTCGTCATGGCGTTTCCGCCGAGCGCGAGCAGGACCCTCATGCACCGAACCTAGGTGAGCGCACCCTCCCCCGGCACCCGGCACTTCCGCCAGAGGAGCGGCCGGGTCGCTGGCAACCCTTGCCAGCAGCTCACCAGGTCCAGCGGATCCCGATGGTGCCCGGACCGTACTGGCTGACGCGGCGGTGGAGGGTGCGCCCACCCTCCATCGCCAGCGGCTCGACCAGCTCCTCGCCGTCGACGATGTCGAACCCCTCCAGGGCGGAGGGGATCGCGTCGGCGTGGAAGCGCACCCAGACGACCGCCTGGGCGACCCGGCGGGCCGCGTAGTAGGCCAGGGTGCCGTCGCGGCGCGGCGCGCCGGCGACCTCGACGTCGTACTCGACGAACGCGTCACCGCCGCGCGGGAGCGGGCGTTCGAGCAGCAGCTCGGTCACGGCGACCAGGTTCTCGCCGTCGACCGAGGAGCGGCCGACGTCGAGCCCCGCCCGGGGCACGATCCGCGGCGGGCCGTGGTCGGGGTGGTCGAGGGTCACCACCGAGGCGATCCGCCGGGCGTCCTCCACCAGCGCCTGGTAGCGGGCCAGCACCGACATCCGCACCGTGCGCCCTTCCTCGTCGAGGTCGAGGCTGAGCACGATCGCGGTCTCGACCAGCTCGTCGTGTGAGGTCTCGAAGCCGAGCTCCGCCAACGCCCGGCGGGTCGCCACCGGCTCACCTGTCAGCTCCTCGATCGGGATCGCGCGACCGGGCGGCCCGGGCCGGCGTACGGGGCGCAGGTGGCGTGACAGGCAGCCCACGTCGACGCCCAGCACCTCCTCCAGGACGGCCACCGCCGCGACGGACGTCTTTCGCTCCGGCTCGCTGCGGCCCGAGCGCCAATAGCTCAACGTCGCCACGCTCACCGGCGTCGCCAGCTCGGTCAGCCGGCGGTGGAGCCAGGTCAGGCTGACGCCACGGGCGCGCACGGCAGCGTCGAAGGCCTCCGCGAACGCGGAGGCGCGGTCGTGCTCCCTCATCTCCCATCCCCCCGGGACCAGGCGGCCCCCACCGCCGTTAACTCGTTCGGTGGTCCCGTGCTGTGAACGAGTGTTGCCTACGGTGGGTTATGGCGCCGGAGGTTCGGGGGGAATCTCCGGCGCCCGCCACGTCCGGACCACGTCTGCCCGCGTCGTACCAACGCGCGAGCCGCCCGTCCCGGCCGACCTCCCGCAGCCGGCGCTCGACCTCGTCCTGGTGGCACCGGGCGGTGGCGACGAGCGCGTGGTCGCCGACCCGCAGCGCCGTCGACGGCGTCGGCACCGAGAGCGAGCCGTCGCGCAGCAGGAGGGTGACCACCGCGCCCGGGGGCAGCCGCAGCTCCTGGACCTCCACCCCGGCCAGGCGCGAGCCCGACGGGACGTCGAAGCGCAGCAGCACGGCGTCGAGGTCGTCGAGCGGCGCCGAGTCGAGCACGACGTCGCGGGTGGTCGCGTCGACGGCCGCGCCGGTCCAGCGGGCGACCGCGGGCAGCGTCGGACCCTGGAGCAGCGTGAAGAGGACGACGAGCAGGAAGACGACGTCGAAGACCCGCTCGGCCCCGGGCAGCCCGACGCTCATCGGGATGGTCGCCAGCACGATCGGCACCGCGCCGCGAAGCCCCGCCCAGCTGATGAACGCCTGGTCGCGCCAGGGCACGCGGAACGGGCTCGCGCACACCGTGACCGACAGCGGCCGCGCGACGAGCGTCAGGGCCGCCCCCACGACCAGTGCGGTCGGCAGCGCCTCGAGCAGCCGGTCCGGGCTCGCCAGCAGCCCGAGCAGCACGAAGAGGCCGATCTGGGCGAGCCAGGCCAGTCCCTCGACGAAGCTGTCGGTCGTGCTCCGGTGGGGCAGCCGCGCGTTGCCGAGCACCAGCCCCGCGACGTAGATCGCCATCAGCCCGCTCGCGCCCGCCACACCGGCGACGGCGAAGGCCCCGAAGGCGATGGCCAGGGTCGCGAGCGGGGCCAGCCCGGAGGCCGGCAGCGCGCTCCGCGCGAGGAGGAGTACGCCGCCGCGCGCGACGGCCAGGCCCAGCAGCACGCCGCCCACGAGCTGGTAGCCGACCTGCCCCGCGATGGTGAGTGCGCCGCCGCTGCCCCACGCGTCCGAGGTCACGACCGTGACCAGGATGATCACCGGCGGGTCGTTGAACCCGGACTCGGCCTCCACGACCGACCGCAGCCGGCCGCGCACCGGCACCGACCGCAGGACGGAGAAGACCGCGGCGGCGTCCGTGGAGGAGGCGACCGCCCCCAGCACGATCGCCGTGCGCAGGTCGACGTCCAGGGCCACGTAGACCAGGGCGCTCGTGACCGTGACGCTGACCCGGACCCCGACGGGCGCGAGCACGCCGGCGAGCGGGGCGACCGGTCGTACGGCCTCCCAGCGGGTCGGCAGGCCGCCCTCGACCAGGATGACGGCCAGCGCGAGCGTGCCGAGCACC
>JBQGFI010000327.1:0-4376 GCA_052040065.1 Marmoricola sp. | reverse complement strand
GGCCTTGCGCTGCTTGGCGCCGGACGCCTCGACCTCGCCCAGCTGACGACGCAGCGAGGCGTACTCCATGAAGTCGCCGAGCTCGCACTGCGCGGCCTCGCGGTAGCCGTCGAGCGCCTCGTCGGCCTTGCGCACCTGCTGCGCGAGCCCGACGACCGCCTTGTCGGCCTGGAACTGGGCGAAGGACGACTCCAGCAGCTCCCGGGCGCGCTCGCGGCCGAACTGGTGCACCAGGTTGACCGCCATGTTGTACGACGGCCGGAAGCTCGACCGCAGCGGATAGGTACGCCGCGACGCCAGCCCGGCGACCGAGGTGGGGTCGAGCCCCTGCTGCCACAGCACGACACCGTGGCCCTCCACGTCGATGCCACGACGGCCGGCCCGACCGGTCAGCTGGGTGTACTCCCCCGGGGTGATGTCGGCGTGGGTCTCGCCGTTCCACTTCGAGAGCTTCTCGATCACCACCGACCGGGCGGGCATGTTGATGCCCAGGGCGAGGGTCTCGGTCGCGAAGACGACCCGGCACAGCCCCCGCAGGAAGAGCTCCTCGACGATCTCCTTGAAGGCGGGCAGCAGCCCTGCGTGGTGGGCGGCCACGCCGCGGCTCAGGCCGTCGAGGAACTCGTGGTAGCCGAGCACGTGCCGGTCCTCGTCGGGCAGGTCGGCACACCGGGTCTCCACGAAGGCGACCACCTCGTCGCGCTCCTGCGGGGTGGTGAGGCGCAGGTTGGCCTCGAGGCACTGCTGCACCGCCGCGTCGCAGCCCGCCCGGCTGAAGACGAAGACGATCGCCGGCAGCAGGCCGGCGCGGTCGAGCTGCTCGACGACCTGGGAGCGACGCGGCGTCCAGGCGCCCCGGGTGCCCCCGGGACCCGGTCCCGGACGGCGCTCGCCCCGCTTGGGCCGGCGGTCCTTCATCCGGCCGCGGGCCCAGTCGTCGCGCGCCACGCGCAGCAGCTGCGGGTTGACCTTCTGCTCGGTGTCGGGGCCGTGGTCACCGCCCTCGTCGGCGAAGAGGTCGTAGAGGCGCCGGCCCACCATCACGTGCTGGTAGAGCGGCACCGGCCGCCGCTCCTCCACGATCGTCGTGGTCTCGCCACGCACGGTGCCGAGCCACTCGCCGAACTCCTCGGCGTTGCTCACCGTCGCCGAGAGCGAGGCCAGCGCCACCGACTCGGGCAGGTGGATGATGACCTCCTCCCACACCGCCCCCCGGGAGCGGTCGGCGAGGTAGTGCACCTCGTCCATCACCACGTAGCCGAGGTCGGCGAGCGTGCGCGAGCCGTTGTAGAGCATGTTGCGCAGCACCTCGGTGGTCATCACGACCACCGGTGCCTCCCCGTTGATGCTGTGGTCGCCGGTGAGCAGCCCCACCTGCTCGGCGCCGTACGTCGCCACCAGGTCGTGGTACTTCTGGTTGGACAGCGCCTTGATCGGGGTGGTGTAGAAGGCCTTGCGGCCGGTGGCCAGCGCGAGGTGGCAGGCGAACTCACCCACGACGGTCTTGCCCGACCCCGTGGGCGCCGCGACCAGCACCGAGCGCCCCTCCTCGAGCTCGCGGCAGGCCCGTGACTGGAAGTCGTCGAGGGCGAACTCCTGCCGTGAGGCGAAGTCGGCCAGCTCCGGGTGCTGCTGGCGGCGACGGAAGCCGGCGTACTGCTCGGCGGCGCTCACCGGGTGGTTCATGGTGTCCTCTCCGGGGCCAGCATCCGCAGGGCGGCGGGTGCGACCTCGATCGTCAGGGGCAGGGCGGCGACGCGCTCGCCGTCGGCGTACGCCGTGATGCCGGGGGCGTCGACGGTGACCCGGCGGACGCGCTCGCGCCGGAAGCCGGGGTGGTGCACGTGGGTGCCGCGGAACAGCTTGGGGTAGGTGCGGAGCAGCTCGCGACGTGACATGGGGGCGATGACGACCACGTCGAGCAGCCCGTCGTCGAGCTCCGCCCCCTCGGTGATCCGCAGCCCGCCGCCGAAGGAGGGCCCGTTGCCCACCGCCACCATGGTCGCCTCGAGCTGCTCGGTGCGGCCGTCGAGCTCGAGGGTGTAGGCGATCGGTCGCAGCGTGCGCAGCTCGGCGAGCGTCGCGAGGGTGTAGCGCGCCTGGCCCCGGGGCCAGCGCATCGCGTTGGCCCGCTCGTTGACCACGGCGTCGAAGCCGGCGGCCAGCACCGTCACGAAGCGGCGGTCGCCGGCCACCGCGAGGTCGGTGACGCGCTCGTGGCCCGCCAGCACGACGTCGACGGCGGCGTCGACGTCGCCCCGCGGGATGTCGAAGTAGCGGGCCACGTCGTTGCCGGTACCCGCGGGCACCAGGCCCAGCCGTGCGCCGCTGTCGGCGATCGCCTGCAGCGCCAGGTGCACCATGCCGTCGCCACCCACGACCACCAGCGTGTCGGCGCCGCCCTCGACCCGGCTGCGGGCCAGCGTCAGCGCCTCGTCGGCGTCGCGACCGCGGACCTCGAGCACTTCGTGCCCTCGCGCCCGGAGCCGCTCGGCTGCCTGGACGGCGATGCGCGCCCCTGCGCCCCTGCCGGACGTCGGGTTGCTGAGCAGGACGATCTGCGGGGCCACGTGCGCGACCCTAGCCCGGGTCAGATGGGCGAGGCCTCGTCGTCGTCCCACTCCTCCCAGGTGTGCTTGCCACGACGGCGGTCGAGCAGGCGGCAGATCACCTCGGAGACCATAAGCAGGGTCAGCAGCGGGATCGCGAGGAGCAGCATGGAGAAGGGGTCGGTCGACGGTGTGGCGACCGCGGCGAAGACGAAGGTGCCGATGATGATCCACGGCCGGTAGCGGCCGAGGGCCCGCCCAGAGACGACCCCCGCCAGGTTGAGCATGATGACGAAGAGCGGGATCTCGTAGGCGATGCCGAAGACGAGCAGCATCCGGATGATGAAGCTGAAGAACGTGCCGAACTCGGTGAGCTGCGTGATGTCGGAGGGCGTGAAGCCGATCAGGGTCGCGATGGCACGGGGCAGCACCCAGTAGCCCGTCGCCACCCCGGCGATGAAGAGCGGGCCGGCGATGAGGGTGAAGAGCCGGGTGGCGCGCTTCTCCTGCGGGTGGAGGCCCGGCACCACGAAGCCCCAGATCTCGTGGAGCCACAGCGGTGAGGTGGCCACCACCGCGGCCATGGCGCAGATCTTGATGTTGAGCAGCAGCGGTTGGCCGACCCCGGTGAGCACCGGCTCGGTGGAGGTGTTCTCCGGGAGCAGCTCGGCGGCCTGGTTGTAGGGCTCGAGCAGCAGTGCGAAGAGCTGGTCGTAGAAGAAGAAGGCGACGATCGTGCCGACGACGAGGTAGAGCGCGATCCGCATGATGCGGGCGCGCAGCTCCCGGAAGTGGTCGGCGAGGGCCATCCGGCCGTCGTCGCCGATCGGGTTGCGAGGCTTGCCGCTGAAGAGACCGGCGACGCCGCTGACGATGGACACCGCGGCGGGCGGTCAGCTGGAGGGAGTGGAGCCGCCCGGCTCGTCGGTGCGGTGGACGGGGTGACGGCGGTCGAACTCCTCGTCGCGCTCGCGCTCCCGGGCGTCGAGCTCGCGCTGCCGCGGCGTCGCCTCGTCCTTGTCCTTGTCGTCGTCCATCAGGCCCTTGGTCTCGGCCTTGAAGATCCGCAGGGCGCGCCCGCTGCCCCGTGCCAGCTCGGGCAGCTTGGAGGCGCCGAAGAGCAGCACGATCACCCCGACGATGATCAGCAGCTCGGTCGGACCGAGTCCGGCGATGAGGGGCGTCAGCTGGGAGCTCATGACGTCACTGTACGCCGGGCAGGTGACGCGCCGTCAGACATCGTCGCCACGGCGGACGACCTCACAGCGAACTCTCAGCGGCCGTAGAGGGTCAGTGACGCAGCGGCCGCCTCGCGGACCTGCGCCCGCAGCTCCGGTGGCGAGACGATCTCGGCCGCGGGGCCCAGTCGCAGCGCCAGCCGCACCAGCCACCGCCGGTCGGCGACGCGCAGGGTCACCTCCGAGCGGTCGTCGGGCAGCTCGCGCACGTCGTCGACCGGGTAGTACTCGGCGAACCAGCGGGCCCAGGGCTCGAGCCGCAGCACGACCACCAGGTCGTCGGGCCCGGGCTCGAAGAGCCCGGTCGCCAGGTCCCGCGGCTGCAGGTCGGGGCGCGAGCGGGCGGCGTCGAGCACCTCCACCGCCTCGACCCGGTCGAGGCGGAAGAGCCGCCGTGCCGCCGCGAGGTGGCACCAGGCGTCGAGGTAGTCGTGCCCGCCGCGGGTCAGCAGCGCGACGGGGTCGACGACCCGCTCGGTGGTCTCGTCGCGCACCGGCACGTAGTAGGCGAGCCGGACCTGCCGGTCGTCGGCCACGGCGCGGGTCAGGTCGCGGACGTGCTCGGCACCCTCGGCCCGACGGGGTGCGA
>JBQGFI010000326.1:0-2027 GCA_052040065.1 Marmoricola sp. | reverse complement strand
GGAGTAGCCGTAGCCGCCGTGGATCCGGAACGACGCCTCCACGACCTCGGTGCAGAACTCCGAGGCCATCATCTTCGCCATGCCGGCCTCGACGTCCATGCGCTCGCCGCGGTCCTTGAGCCGGGCGGCGCGCACCATCATCGTGTGCGCGGCCTCGACCTTGGTCGCCATCTCCGCGAGGCGGAAGAGGATCGCCTGGTGCTGCGCGATCGGCTTGCCGAAGGTCTCCCGCTGCTGGGCGTAGCCGATGCCGAGCTCGAAGGCGCGCAGGGCGATGCCGCAGGCCCGGGCCGCGACGTTGACGCGGCCGACCTCGACGCCGTCCATCATCTGGTAGAAGCCCTGGCCCGGTGCCTCGCCGAGCACCTGGTCGGCGGCGATCCGGTGGCCCTCGAGCACCATCTCGGTGGTGTCGACGCCCTTGTAGCCCATCTTGTCGATCTTGCCGGGGATGGTCAGGCCGGGCGCGGTCTCGCCGAAGCCCGCCTCCTTCTCCAGCAGGAAGGTCGTCATGTTCTTGTAGACCGAGTCGGCACCCTCGTCGGTCTTGACCAGGCAGGCCACCAGCGTCGAGGAGCCGCCGTTGGTCAGCCACATCTTCTGGCCGGTGAGCGCGTAGTCGTCACCGTCGCGCACGGCCTTGGTCTTGATGGCCGACACGTCCGAGCCCAGCCCGGGCTCGCTCATCGAGAAGGCCCCGCGCACCTCGCCTGTCGCCATCCGGGGCAGGTACTTCTGCTGCTGCTCCGGCGTCCCGTGACGCATCAGCATGTAGGCCACGATGAAGTGGGTGTTGATGACGCCGGAGACGCTCATCCAGCCGCGCGCGATCTCCTCGACGCACAGCGCGTAGGTCAGCAGCGACTCGCCGAGGCCGCCGTGCTCCTCGGGGATCATCAGGCCGAAGATGCCGAGCTCCTTGAGCCCCTCGACGATCTCGGTGGGGTACTCGTCGGCGTGCTCCAGCTCGGTGGCCACCGGGATGATCCGGGCGTCGACGAACTGCCGCACCGCCTTGACGATCTCCTCCTGCATGTCGGTGAGACCTTCGGTCTGGCAGAGACGGGCCATGACGTGTCCTCTGGGTTCCTCGGCGGTACGACGGGTGGGCTGCGATGCAGGGTAGGTGAGAAGCCCCGGCGCTCCCATGAGCAATGTCACTCCCGCGCACCCCCTGAGTAGGCTCACGCCACGTGAGCACCCACCCCAGCCGCGTCTTCGCCGCCAGGCTCGCCGGCCTGCCGGTGTTCGACCCCGCCGGCGACCAGGTCGGCAAGGTGCGCGACGTGGTCGTGGTGCTCCGGCCGGGGGGCAGGCAGCCCCGCGTCGTGGGCCTCGTGGTCGAGGTCTTCGGGCGTCGCCAGATCTTCGCGCCGATGACGCGCGTCACCGCGGTCGACGCCGGCCAGGTCATCACCACCGGGCTGCTCAACATGCGCCGCTTCGAGAAGCGGGCCAGCGAGACCCTGGTGATGCAGCACCTGCTCGACCGCCGGGTGCGCATCATCAGCAGCGACGTGGTCGGCACCGTCTACGACGTCGCCATGGAGCAGACCCGCACCCGTGACTGGGTGCTCAGCCGGGTCGCCGTGACCGAGCCGGTGCGCGGCTTCCGCCGGCGGGCGCAGACCCACGTCGTGGAGTGGGACGACGTCGACGGGCTGATGGAGCGCCCCGCCCAGCAGGGCGCGGAGCACTTCGCGGCGTCGCTGGCCGACCTGCGCCCCGCCGACGCCGCCAACGTGCTGCACGACCTCGCGCCCGAGCGGCGCCGCGAGGTCGTTGCCGAGCTCGCCGACGACCGGCTGGCGCGCGTGCTGGAGGAGATGCCCGAGGAGGACCAGGTCGAGGTGCTGGAGAACCTCGACAACGAGCGGGCCGCCGACGTGCTCGAGGAGATGTCGGCCGACGACGCCGCCGACCTCATCGCCGACCTGCCCCCGGAGACGGCGCAGGAGCTGCTCGAGTTGATGGCGCACGAGGAGGCCGCCTCGGTGCGACGGCTGATGGTCTACGGCGAGGAGACC
>JBQGFI010000325.1:0-2248 GCA_052040065.1 Marmoricola sp. | reverse complement strand
CGCGCCCCGCGCCAGGAAGGCACGCTCCCGGGCGCCGACGGCGAGGGGCCACCCCCCCACGATCATCGCCAGCTGCGCCGCCGCGCCGGCGACGCCCGCCATCACGAAGAGGGCCGGGGGGTTGCGGGCCCTGCCGGACTTCTGGTTGCTCTCGCTCATGACGCCACGCTGCCGCCTCCCCCGGGGAGGCGGCCTCCGCGCTCCTACTCAGACGGGTGCCGCGGCGTACTCATCCCGGCTACTCCTCGATGGTGTGCATCGCGGCCTCCTCGGCGCTGGCGCCGGCCCCGTCGATGCCCTCGTCGTGGCCGACCAGCTCGGACTCCACGTCGTCGCCGACGCCCTCGTCGCTGGCGGTCAGGCGTCCGGTGCGCTCCCCGCCGACCTCGCCACCGACGTCGCCGTCGCGGATGTCGTCGGGCCCGTCCTGGGCCGCCTCCTCGGCGTCGACCCAGACCTCCGGCTCCTCGTCGGCGAGGCGCTCGGCGAGCGACTCCCCGCCCTCGGGGTGCTTGAGGTGGTCGGGCTCGCGCTCCGGCGGCGAGTAGCCCTCGTCGAGCACGTCGTCGACACCCCGGTCCTCCAGGGTGTCCTCGGGCTGCAGCTGGTCTCCGCTCATGCTCATGTGCCACCCGTACCCAGGCCCTAGGGTCGGTCACGTGCCCCTGGTCAGACCCGCGGACCCCGTGCGCGACGCGGAGCCCTGCCGCGCCATCTACGCCCACTTCGTGGAGCACACGGCCGTCAGCTTCGAGACCGAGCCGCCCACCACCGCCGAGATGCGCGAGCGGATCCGCTCGGCGGTCCGCAGCCACGCCTGGCTGGTCGCCGACGACGACGGCGAGGTCGTCGCCTACGCGTACGGCGCGCCCCACCGCGCCCGGGCGGCGTACCGCTTCCTCGCCGAGGTGTCGGTCTACGTCGCACCGGGCCACGAGCGTCGGGGTCTGGGGCGCGCCCTCTACGGCCCCCTCCTGGCCCGGTTGCGCGAGCGCGGCTACCGCACCGCGGTCGCCGGCATGACGCTGCCCAACCCGGGCAGCCAGGGGCTCCACGCGGCGCTGGGCTTCCGCGAGATCGGCACCTTCCACCGGGCCGGGTGGAAGCACGGCGCCTGGCACGACACCGGGTGGATGGAGCTCTCCCTGGTCGGCGACTCCGGCGATCCCGACGCCCCGCCGGTCGAGCTCACCTAGCCGGCGCTAGGCCCGCAGGTCGACCTCGCAGACGCGCCGCAGCGTCGGGGCGGCCGGGTCGTCACCCACGTCGCCCGTGGCCCACCACAGCGAGAGACCGTCGTCGGTCACCTCGGCCGTCGCGAGGTTGTTGTCGAACCACGGCCCCCGCAGGCGCTTCCACCGCAGCGGCGGCGAGTGCACGTGCGCCGAGCGGATCGCCAGCCGGCCGAGGGCGCCGGCCACGCCGTAGGAGAGCGCGGCGGTGACGAAGCGCATCCGGCGCGGCAGCGGGTTGCGGATCGGCGAGCAGACCAGCTGCAGGACCCGGCTGCGGAGCCGCCGGTCGTCGCCCCGGTCGAGCCTGGTCACCTCCGAGACGTAGCTGTGGTGCACGTCGCCGGAGAGGAAGCAGATGGTGCGGGGCGGCGCGCCGCGCTCGCCGGCGGCGACCTGCACGACCATCTCCGCCACCCGGCGGAAGGAGTCCTGGAAGGCGCCCCAGTGCTCCAGGTCGACGCCCTGCCGGGCCTTCTCCCCCAGCGTGCTCATCCGGGGGCCCCAGGCGCCGCCGGCGAGGGCCTCGCCGAAGGCC
This sequence comes from Marmoricola sp., assembly GCA_052040065.1. Lineage (GTDB taxonomy): Bacteria > Actinomycetota > Actinomycetes > Propionibacteriales > Nocardioidaceae > Marmoricola. Next base: position 478 of record JBQGFI010000325.1, on the reverse strand, counting down.
TCCAGGTGCTGCAGCCCGGGCGGCAGCAGGAAGGGCAGCGAGGTGCCGATGAAGAGGTGCTCGACGTCGCCGGTCAGCTGCTCGTCGAGCCAGGCGAGCTCGGCGTCGTCGAGCATCGCGCGGTGCTCGGGGTCGAGCACGCGGGCGGCGCGGGAGTCGACCACCACCAGGCGACTGCCCTCCAGCTCGCGCGCGTGGCTCCAGCGGTAGGTCTCGGGCTCGGCGTCGACCCGCTCGGCCAGGCCGTCGAGCACCGCCGTGAGGTCGAGCTCGTCGTCACCCTCGTGGGCGAGGACCAGCTGCCAGACCTCGTCGGCGGCGCGCTCGGCGGGTGAGTGGTTGCCCAGGTGCTGGTAGACCCAGTACGACGCGAGGCCCGCGACGATGCGCCCGTGCCACCAGCTGGTGGCCTCCATCTCCTCCTTCCACGACAGCGAGGTGTTCCAGTCGTCGCGCACGTCGTGGTCGTCGAAGATCA
>JBQGFI010000324.1:0-6534 GCA_052040065.1 Marmoricola sp. | reverse complement strand
AGAAGGCGTCCATCGGCACGTCGACGAAGACCGGTCCGCGGTGGGAGGAGCCGGCGACCGCGAAGGCCTCGTCGAAGCCGTCGGCGACCTCGCCGGCCGTGTGGATCGTGCGCGCCATCTTGGAGACCGACGCGACGATCGGCGGCTGGTCGAGCTCCTGCAGCGAGCCGCTGCCCCACCGGTTGGACGGCGCCCGCCCGCCCACCACGACCATCGGAGACCCGGCGAACTGGGCCAGCGCGATCGCGCTGACCCCGTTGGTGACCCCCGGGCCGGCGGTGAGCACGGCGAGGCCGGGTGTCCGGGTGAGCTTGCCGGTGGCCTCGGCGGCGAAGGCGGCGGTCTGCTCGTGGCGCACGTCGAGGATGCGCATCGGGGGGTCGGCGGTGACCGCACCGTCGTACATCGGGAAGACGTGCGCCCCGGAGAGGGTGAACATCGTCTCCACGCCGTGCGCGCGGGCGACGGCGACGGCGTGCTTGCCGGCGTGGGCCTCGACGGGGCCGTCGGCCGACGCGGTCGTGGTGTCCTCGGGTGCCTCAGTCATGCGCCCGAGGGTATCCCTACCCACGAGTAGCACGGCGGGTCTCTACGCTGGCGTGGTGCCGTCGCTGCGACCGCTCGCCCGAGCCCACACCGACCTCGGCGACGACGACGTCGCGTGGTTGCTGCGCCTGGTGGCCGACTGGCAGATCGTCGCCGACCTCAGCTTCGCCGACCTGGTGCTGTGGCTCCCGTGCGCCGACGGGTCCGGCTACGTCGCCGGTGCGCAGATGCGCCCGACCACCGGACCGACCGCCCTGGTCGACGACGTGGTCGGCAGCTTCATGGCGGTGGGCCGGCGTCCGCTCGTCGACGCGGCGCTGCGCGACGGCCGGATCGCGCGCGAGGGCGACCCGGAGTGGCGCGACGACGTGCCGGTGCGCGTGGAGGCGATCCCCGTGCGCCGGGGTGCGCGGCTGATCGCGGTCGTGGCCCGCAGCACCAACCTGCTGGGCGTGCGCACGCCGAGCCGGCTGGAGCTGTCGTACCTGCAGGCGGCCAGCGAGCTCTCGCAGATGATCGCCCGCGGCGGCTTCCCCCATCCCGACGACCACACCGACCACGCCGACAGCCCGCGGGTCGGCGACGGCTTCGTGCGGCTCGATGCCGAGGGCCACGTCGTCTACGCGAGCCCCAACGCGCTCTCGGTCTACCGGCGCCTCGGCCTGGTGGGCGACCTCGCCACCCGGTCCCTGGCCGACCTGACCCGCGAGCTGGTGCCACCGGCGATGCGGGTCGACGAGGAGGTGGTGACCGGGGTGCTCGGGGGCCTCGCGGCCGGCGACACCGAGCTGGGCAACGCCGCGGCCCCGATCGTGGCCCGGTCGCTGCCCCTGGCCCCGACCGGCAGCCGCACCGGCGCGCTGGTGCTGCTGCGCGACGTCACCGAGCTGCGCCGGCGCGAGCGGGAGCTGGTCACCAAGGACGCCACCATCCGCGAGATCCACCACCGGGTGAAGAACAACCTGCAGACGGTCGCGGCGCTGCTCCGGCTGCAGGCGCGGCGGCTCACCGCGCCCGAGGGGCGGCTGGCGCTCGAGGAGGCGGTACGCCGCGTCGGCTCGATCGCCGTCGTGCACGAGACGCTGAGCCAGGCCTTCGAGGAGAGCGTCGACTTCGACGACGTCGCCGACCGCCTGACGCGGCTGGTGACCGACGTGGGGGCCACGGCGCGACCGGTCCGCTCGCGCCGCGAGGGCAGCTTCGGCTCCCTCGACGCCGAGGTCGCGACGCCGCTGGCGATGGTCTTCACCGAGCTGCTCCAGAACGCCGTGGAGCACGCCTACCCGGCAGGGTCGCCCAGCACGGCCGAGGGTGCGGTCACGGTGGGTGCGGAGCGCGCCGACGGCGTGCTCCGGCTCGTCGTCGACGACGACGGGGCCGGGCTGCCGCCCGGCTTCTCGTTGGAGGGGTCGACCAGCCTGGGGCTGTCCATCGTGAGGACGCTGGTCGAGGAGCTCGGGGGGACGCTGCGGCTGGTGCCGCGGGAGGGGCACCCGGGGACCCGTGCCGAGGTCACGGTCCCGGTGCCGTAGGGGAGGGAGGGGGCGGTCAGGCGGTGCGCACCCGGGCGCGGGCGTTGCGGCGCTTCAGCGCACGGCGCTCGTCCTCGCTCATGCCACCCCACACGCCGTGGTCCTGACCAGCCTCGAGGGCCCAGGCCAGGCACTGCTCGCGCACGTCGCAGCGCCGGCAGACCTGCTTGGCCTCCTCGACCTGCATGATCGCCGGCCCCGTGGTGCCGATGGGGAAGAACAGCTCCGGATCCTCGTCGAGGCATGCGGAACGGTGACGCCAATCCATGAGTGAGGGTGTCCTCCGGCTAGCTCGTGAAAGTCTTCACTAGATGTCCCGGTCAACAGCGATGAGAGGACCGGGTGGGCACGCCGGATCAGGTTGTGATCGCGCGCACGAAGACCAGCCTGGCAACTCCGCGGGCAGGACACAACCCCCCGGGCTGGTCAGGTGGGTCACAGACCGGCCGGGAATAGTGGACCACACCCCTCCGGACGGCCGGGTCCAGGCCCCCGGATGCCCCCACGCCACGGAATCCGTCGTCGACGCCCCCTGGGGGCGAGCACGTGCGACGAGGCCGTCGAGGCTTAGGGTCGCAGGGTGGAGCCCGAGCCCAGCGAGCCGACCGGTGCGACCCCGGCACCCGCCCCGCTGGTGACCGCGGCCGGGCTGACCTTCGTGCAGGGACTCCTCGTGGTGATCGGGGCGGTCGCGGAGGCGCTCTCGGTCGACTCCGACCGGCTGGTGCTCGGCCTGAGCACCACCGTCTTCTTCGCGCTGTACGGCGCGGCGCTGCTGCTCTGCGCGTGGGGGCTGCAGCGGGTGCGGCCCTGGGCGCGCGGCCCGGTGCTGCTCGCCCAGCTGGTGTGGCTCGGCCTGGCGTGGAGCTTCCGCGACACCTGGCCGATCTCGCTGGGCCTGGTCGTGGCGGCCACGGCCGTGCTCGCGGGCCTGCTGCACCCGCGCTCGATCCTGGCGATCGAGACGGCGCGCGACGCCGAGGCCGGCTAGCCCGACCCGACCTCGTGCATCTCGGTGCGGAGCTGCTCCAGGGTGCGGTTCAGCAGCCGCGACACGTGCATCTGGGAGACGCCGATCTCGGCGGCGATCTGGCTCTGCGTCATCCCCTTGAAGAAGCGCAGCAGCAGGATCCGCCGCTCGCGCTGGGGCAGCAGCTCGATCAGCGGCTTGATCGACTCCCGCACCTCGACGTGGGCCAGGGCCTCGTCGTCGGCGCCGAGGTTCTCCAGCAGGCTGGCGGGGGAGTCGGGGTCGCCGTCGCCGGCGTCGAGCGAGACCGTGGAGTAGGCGTTGGCCGACTCCAGGCCCTCGAGCACCTCCTCGACCTCGCGGCCGATGTGCTCGGCGATCTCGCGGGGGGTGGGGGAGCGGCCGAGGTCCTGGGACAGGTCGGCGGTGGCCTTGGTGATGGTCATCCGCAGCTCCTGCAACCGACGGGGCACCCGGATCGCCCAGCCCTTGTCGCGGAAGTAGCGCTTGATCTCGCCGATGATCGTGGGGGTCGCGTAGGTCGAGAACTCCACCTCGCGACCGACGTCGAAGCGGTCGACCGACTTGATCAGCCCGATGGTGCCGACCTGCACCAGGTCGTCGAAGGGCTCACCGCGGTTGCGGAAGCGCCGGGCGCAGTGCTCCACGAGGGGCAGGTGCAGGTGCACCAGCGCCTCGCGGCACTCGAGCCGACGGCTCGGCGAGGTGGTCTCGGCGTACATCTCGGCGAAGAGGGCGCGGCTCGACGCGCGGTGGTCGACGCCGTCGACCCGGGGTCCCACGACGCCGCCCGCCACGACGTCAGGCCGAGATGCTGGAGCGGACGGTGAAGGAGACCCAGAGCTCGGAGCCCTCGCGATGGGTCCGCACGTCGCTGGTCAGCGCCGTGAGCACCTGCCAGCCGAAGCTGTCCTCGTCGGGGTCGGCGCCGCGGGCCGCCCCGGCCGAGATCGAGACCCTGATCGACCCCTCGCTGAGGTCGTAGGACGCCCGCAGGTCGCCCTCGCTGTCGGCGTGCTCGAGCACCAGGGCGCACGCCTCGCCCACGGCCATCCGCCGGTCCTCGATGTCGTCGAGGGTGAAGTCGAGCCGCGCCGCGAGGCCGGCCGTGGTCATGCGCAGCACAGCGACGTACGCCGACTCGGCGGGGAGTCGGAGCTCGACGTCGGACCTGGCGCGCATGTTGCCTTCCTGAGGGGGTCGGGAGTGACGCATGCGAACGGAGAGACCCACCCTAGTCGTCCTCCTCCCGCCCCGCTGGCAAACGCCGGGGCCGCCGGTGCCGGGCCCGTACCCCGCACCGCGACGCACGACGCCCCCCGCACCCGGTCGGGGTGCGGGGGGCGTCGGAGGCGTGGCTCAGGCCTTCTTGGTCTCCCAGAAGATCTCGGCGATCTCGTCGATCTTGGCCAGCAGCTCGTCGGCCTTCGCGACGTCGAGCTCGCCCTTGGTGCCGGAGGCGCCCGCCAGCTTGGTGGCCTCGTTGACCAGCTGGTGCAGCTGCGGGTACTTCTCGAAGTGCGGGGGCTTGAAGTAGTCGGTCCACAGCACCCACAGGTGGTGCTTGACCAGCTCGGAGCGCTGCTCCTTGATCAGGATCGCGCGGGTGCGGAAGTCGGCGTCGTCGCTGTCGAGCGCCTTGGTGATGACCGCCTTGACGGACTCGGCCTCGATGCGGGCCTGGGCGGGGTCGTAGACACCGCACGGCAGGTCGCAGTGCGCGGAGACCTCGACGGTGGGGGCGAGCAGGTGCTGGAACATCCGGTGCTCCTCGGGTTCGGCGGAAGTCGGTCGGAGACGGCGCACGGGTCGCGCCGTGCCCGTCTGTGACACTACTGCGGTCGGCGTGCGCCGTCCCAGCAGGTACCCGAGGAGCGGTGGCGTGATGCGTGGCCAGCGGTGGGGTCTCGCGATCGTGCGCGGTCGCTCGATGGAGCCCACCCTGCGCGACGGCGACCGCCTGTGGGTGCGGTACGCCGCCGTGCCCCGACCCGGTGCCGTGGCCGTGGTGCGCTTCGCCGACGGCGTGCTCGCGGTCAAGCGGCTCGACCACCCCGACGCCGACGGGTGGTGGGTCGCGCGCGACAACCCGGTCGAGGGACGCGACAGCTGGTCGGCGGGGGCCGCGAGCGTGGTCGGCGTCGTGTCGCTGCGGGTGTGGCCACGCCCACGTCGGCTGCGCGTGCTCCCTGTGCGACCATGAGCGCGGGTCACACCCCGCCTCCGCTTTGCTCCGCCGCCCGCACCCGGGCACCGTGCGTCGAGCTCCGCGTCCGCTGATCCGCCCTGCCACCGAGGAGCTCCTCCGCATGGTTCCCCCCGAGTCCACCCCCACCCCGACGAGCAGCGCCACGTCCGGTCCGAGCGACCGGTTCGCGGGCGACCCCGTCTTCGACCTGCACCGCGGCGGCAAGATGGAGATCTCGGCCGCGCCGCTGGAGGGGCCGGAGGACCTCGCGATGGCCTACACGCCGGGCGTGGCCCGGGTGTGCGAGGCGATCGCCGAGCACCCGGACCTGGCGCTGGACTACACGTGGACCTCCAACACCGTGGCGGTGGTGACCGACGGGTCCGCGGTGCTCGGGCTGGGCAACATCGGCCCCTCGGCGGCGATGCCGGTGATGGAGGGCAAGGCGGTGCTCTTCAAGCAGTTCGCCGGGGTCGACGCGGTCCCGATCTGCCTCGACACCCAGGACGTCGACGAGATCGTCGAGACCGTGGTGCGGCTGGCGCCGAGCTTCGGCGGCATCAACCTCGAGGACATCTCGGCGCCGCGCTGCTTCGAGATCGAGGAGGCGCTCAAGCGCCGGCTCGACATCCCCGTCTTCCACGACGACCAGCACGGCACCGCCGTGGTCGCGCTCGCCGCGCTCGAGGGGGCGCTGCGCCTCACCGGTCGGCTCGCCGCCACCACCAGCGTGGTCGTCGGCGGTGCCGGGGCCGCCGGGGTCGCCGTCACCAAGATCCTGCTCGCCGCCGGGATCGGCCGGGTGACCGTCACCGACCGCCAGGGCGTCATCCACACCACGCGCGAGGACCTCAACCCCTCCAAGCGCGCGCTGGCCGAGCTGACGGCCGACCGGACCGCCGAGCCCGGCGACCTCGCCTCCGCGATCGCCGGCGCCGACGCCTACATCGGCGTCTCCGGGGGCACCGTGCCCGAGGAGATCGTGGCGACCCTGGCGCCCGAGGCGATCGTCTTCGGCCTGGCCAACCCCCACCCCGAGGTGCACCCGGAGGTGGCCCACCGGCACGCCCGCGTCGTGGCGACCGGCCGCTCCGACTACCCCAACCAGATCAACAACGTGCTCGCCTTCCCCGGCATCTTCCGCGGTGCCTTCGACGTGCGGGCCTCGGCCATCACCGAGGGAATGAAGCTCGCGGCGGCGCAGGCCCTCGGCGAGATCGTGGGCGAGGACCTGCGCGAGGACTACGTCGTGCCCTCGCCCTTCGACCCCCGCGTCG